>CAMELY010000037.1 GCA_945926565.1 uncultured Clostridia bacterium
CCCGGCTCCGCCTTCGGCCCCGGCGGCGAGGGCTTTGTCCGCTGCTGCTACGCCGCCTCCATGCAGGAGCTGGCCACCGCCCTAGAGCGGATGGAGCACTTTATCAAGCACCGCTGAGTGCCCTGTACACTTAGAACAATGACAGCAGCCGCTTGCACCCCGTAGGGGCGCACACTGTGCGCCCGCAAAAGGAAAAGACGAACCGGCTGCAAAAGGAGAGAAAGAAAATGATGTATGTCACCTGCCTGGATATGGAGGGCGTGCTGGTTCCCGAGATCTGGATCGCCTTTGCCGAGGCCACCGGCATCCCCGAGCTGCGCCGCACCACCCGGGACGAGCCGGACTATGATAAGCTGATGAAGTACCGCCTGAACATCCTCAAGGAGCACGGTCTGGGCCTGAAGGAGATTCAGGAGGTCATCGCCACCATCGACCCCCTGCCCGGGGCGAGGGAGTTCCTGGACGAGCTGCGCAGCTTCACCCAGGTCATCATCCTCAGCGACACCTTTGAGCAGTTTGCCATGCCGCTGATGAAAAAGCTGAACTGGCCCACCCTCTTCTGCAATACCCTGGAGGTGGCCCCCGACGGGGAGATCACCGGCTATCGGATGCGGGTGGAGAAGTCCAAGCTGACCACCGTCAAGGCCCTCCAGTCCATCGGCTTCCAGACCATCGCCGCCGGAGACAGCTATAACGACCTGGCCATGATCCAGGCCAGCAAGGCGGGCTTCCTCTTCCGCAGCACCGCCAAGATTCAGGCGGATCACCCGGAGCTGGCCGCCTACGAGTCCTTCGACGACCTGCTCTCCGCCATCCGCAGGGCGATGGACTGAGTGCTGACCAAAAGACCGACGAGGAGACAATTCATGAACCCCCTGTTTGAGGGCCTGGGCTTTGGCCCGGCCGATATTCTGATTCCCCAGAACTGCGATCTCTCCAAGTGGAGCGTGGTGGCCTGCGACCAATATACCTCCCAGCCGGAGTATTGGGCCCGGGTGGCGGAGACGGTGGGAGACGCCCCCTCCGCCCTGAATCTGGTGCTGCCCGAGAGCAAGCTCCGCCGGCCTGACTGGGAGGCGGAGGTGCAGCGCATCAACCGCACCATGGATACATACCTGGCGGAGAACCGGTTCCGCCTGCTGCCCGAGAGCCTGATCTATGTGGAACGCTGTCTCTCCAACGGCAAGCTCCGCCGGGGCCTGGTGGGCGTGGTGGATCTGGAACAGTACGACTACACCCCCGGCAGCGACGCCCTGATTCGGGCCACTGAGGGCACCGTCCTCTCCCGGATCCCGCCCCGGGTGGCGGTGCGGCGGGAGGCCGCTCTGGAGCTGCCCCACGTCCTCATGCTGCTGGACGACCCGGACTGCCAGGTGATTGAGCACCTCACCGCCGAGAGCGGAGAGATGGAGCAGGTCTACGACTTCGACCTGATGGAGCAGGGAGGACATATCACCGGCTACCGGCTCACAGAAGGGCAAATCGCTGAGATGGCGGGGCTGCTCGCCGCCCTGGCGCAGCCTGCTGTCTTTGAAGAGAAATACAACGCCCCCGGCAGGGCCCCCATGCTCTTCGCTGTGGGCGACGGCAACCACTCCCTGGCCTCCGCTAAGGCGGCCTATGAGGAGAAGAAGGGGACGCCTCAGGCGGAGCTGGCCCGGTACGCCCTGGTGGAGCTGGGCAACCTCCACGACGAGGCTTTGGAGTTTGAGGCGATTCATCGGGTCTGCTTCGATGTGGACGGCCATGGGTTGCTGAACGCCCTGCTGGAGCGCTATCCCGGCGCCCACCTGGGCGAGGGAGCGGGCCAGTCCTTCCGCTATGTGATGGCGGGGGAGGAAGGGGTTGTCACCGTTCCCGACGCCCCCTATCAGCTGGCGGTGGGCACCCTCCAGGCCTTTTTGGACGACTATCTCCCCGCCCACAATGGCCGGGTGGACTACATCCACGGGGCGGACGTGACCCGCAGCCTGAGCACCCAGCCGGGGAACATCGGCTTCCTTCTGAAGCCCATGGCCAAGGACGCGCTGTTTAAGACGGTGATCTTTGACGGCGTGCTGCCCCGGAAGACCTTCTCCATGGGGGAGGCCCAGGACAAACGATTCTATCTGGAGGCGAGACGGATCAAATGAAGACGCTGACAGAGCCGGCCTACGCCAAAATCAACCTCTCCCTGGACGTGCTGGGCCGCCGGGCAGACGGCTACCACGACCTGAAGATGGTGATGCAGTCGGTGAGCCTCTGCGACCGGGTGACCATGACCCTGGGGGAGACGGAAGGGCTGACCCTCTCCACCAACCTGGGCTTTCTCCCGGTGGACGAGAAGAATATCGCCGTCATGGCCGCCCGGGCCTTTGCCCGTCACACCGGCGTGGGGCTGGATACCCTCTCCATCCACATCGACAAGAAGATTCCCGTCTGCGCCGGTACCGCCGGGGGCAGCAGCGACGGCGCCGCCGTCCTCCGTGGACTGAACCGGCTGTATGACACCGGACTCGCTCCGGAGCAGCTGGCCAAAATCGGGGAAGAGGTGGGCTCTGACGTGCCCTACTGCGTCCTGGGAGGCACCGCCCTGGCCCAGGGCCGGGGCGAGGTGCTGACCCCGCTGACGCCCCTGAGCCCCTGCCACATTGTCATGTGCAAGCCGGGCTTTCCCATCTCCACCCCGGAGCTGTACCGTGCCATCGATGGCATCCGCCTCCGCTGCCGCCCGGACACCGCGGGACTGCTGGAGGCGCTGGAGCGTCAGGATCTCCGGGGGGTGGCCCAGCGGATGTTCAATGTCTTTGAGCAGGCCCTGCCTGCCAAGCGCCGGATGGTGATCGAGGAGATCAAGAACACCCTCATTCAGCACGGGGCGCTGGGGGCCTGTATGTCCGGCAGCGGCCCCACCGTCTTCGGCATCTTCCAGAGCGAGCAGGGGGCGGAGAGTGCTGCCCGGGAGCTGGAGCAGACCTATGCTGAGACCTTCGTGGTGCAGCCGGTGTGAAGCATCCGTGTGGTGACCTGCGGACGGGCGGCCACACAGGGCCGCCCCTACGGCGCACTGCATTGCGCTCATTATCCGCATAACACTGTATGATTTGCAAAAAAACCGTCTATCCTGTAACTGCTTCAAAAATAGTTGCGGATAGGCGGTGTTTTTGTGAAAAAAGGGATTGAACGGCTGCGCTGGTGGGAGGCGGCTCTGATGGCCGCCTTTGCGGTACTGCTGCTGGGGCTGGCCCTGGGGGGCCGGGAGCAGCGGACATTGGCAGAGCAGGTGGTGCGGCTGCATGTGCTGGCAAACTCCGACGACCCGGCGGATCAGGCCCTCAAGCTGGAGGTGCGGGACGCCATCCTGGCTGAGGCGGAGCCGCTGCTGGAAGGAGTCAGCTCCCAGGAAGCGGCAGAGGCTGCCCTCCGCGGCAGCATGGACAGCCTGGCCCGGGAGGGGCAGGAGACGGTAGCCCAGGCCGGGTACGACTATCCGGTGCGGGTGGAGCTGACCACCAGCTATTTCCCCACCCGGGAATACACCGACTTCTCCCTGCCCGCCGGGTATTACCGGGCCCTCCGGGTGGAGATCGGTGCGGCGGAGGGGCATAACTGGTGGTGCGTGGTCTATCCGCCCCTGTGCAGTGTGGGGGTCACCGAGGCGGAGCCCGCCTCCCTGGGCCTGACCCAGGACGAGCTGTCCCTGATCACTCAGGAGGATTCCGAGTATGTGCTCCGGTTCCAGTGCGCCGAGTGGTGGGGGGAGCTGACCCGCTGGCTGACCGGCGAGTGAGGTGGAACAGCCGCAGGGGATGAATGCCCAGCACCCAGAGGGTGGTGAAGTAGAGAAACAGCCCCACGATGATGCAGCTCACCAGCACCGCCAGGGGCGGACAGCCCCTGCGGCCCAGGGTCAGGTAGAGCAGCCGGACGCACAGGCCGGACAGCAGCGCTCCCAGGCCTGGCCCGGAGAAGGACTGAAAGAGATCCAGCTCCAACCCCGTCCAGCGCAGCACCAGCAGCAGCCGGAGCAGTACCCCCAGCATGGAGGTGAAGACAATGCCGAAGAGAAAGCTCTCCAGATCGGTGCCCAGACAGGTGCAGGCCAGCTGCAGCGCCCCGCAGAGCAGACTGATGCCCGCAGACCAGGTCTGGCGGCCGATGCCGTTGAGGACGGCGGCCAGCACCGATTCATAGCTGCTGAGCACCACCCCCAATGAAAGGGGGAGCATATATCCGCCCACCGCCTCGTTCTGAAAGAGAAACTGGCCCAGATCCGGCCCCAGGGTCACCAGCAGGGCGGTGGCGGGCAGGACGATGACCGAGGCGGCCAGCAGCGCCTTGGAGACCTTCTCCCGGCACTCCCGGCCCTGCTTCATGGCCTGGCACCGGCTGAGCCGGGGGACAATGGCCAGGCACAGGGCGCTGATAAAGGCGGAGGGAAGATTCAGCATGGGCAGCGTCATGCCGAAGACCACCCCGAAGGCGCTCATGGCCGCCGCCTCAGAGAGGCCTGCCGCCATCAGTTTGCGGGGAATGAGCACCGAGTTGGCCGAGGCCATCAGATTGCCCAGCAGGGCGGTGGTGCCCACCGGGATGGCGATACTGGCCAGCCGCCGGCGGAGCAGTCCCGGATTTTCTCCCGGCCCGGAGGGAGCTTCGCCCCCGCGCCGGCGGCGGAGCCAGGTGAGAGTGGAGGAGGAAAAGATCTCGCTGGCCAGCATGCCCAGGACGATGAGCCCCACCGTCAGAGCGGGATCCTCCGGCAGGAAGAACCAGACCAGCCCCAGCACGGCGGCGGTGCGGACAAACTGCTCCCCCAGCTCCACCGCCGCCGGGAGCCCCACCTGGCCCATGCCGTAAAAGTGGTGCTTGGTGAGATTTTCCACCCCGGTGAGGAGCAGGACGGGGAGCAGCAGCACCAGCCCCAGCCGGGTCCGGCTGTCCCCCAGCAGCTGGGCCGCGATGGGCCGGCTGAACAGCAGAATGACCAGGGCCAGGGGCAGCCAGAGCAGCACCAGTCCCTTCAGCCCGGTGGAGAGAATCTGCCCCACCGCCCGGTGGTTGCCCTTGGCGTAGTATCCGGCGGAGAGGGAGGAGATGGCCACCGTCAGGCCGGTGACGGCGATGGAGAGCAGGATGGAGTAGACGGGCAGGATCAGCTGATAAAGGCCCATGACCTCCGCTCCCACCAGCCGGGAGAGGATGACCCGATAGACAAAGGACAAGAGCTGTGCCACCAGGCCCACGGCGGTGAGCAGCATGGTGGAGCGGGTGAGCGATGTGGTCTGTTCCTTCACGGGGACACCTCCCGGCGGCAAGTCTGAGAAAGCATATGCCCGGAGGGCGAAAAAAAGAGGAAAAGTCTTTGACATTTTCCGACAGACGGCATATTTGTATGCTTACGCTCCTGCCTCTGGGGCGTTGGCTGCATTATGTATATCATTTCAACAGAGACAATGCGCCCCGGTTCTCCGTGCGAGAATCGGGGCGTTTTTGGGAGACGTGGAGTGTTCGACGCCCGACAACGGGAAGCCTTGTCGGGAGCGGGCGCACAATGTGCGCCCCTGCGGGATGGCAACCCTATCTTGCCGTAGGGGCGGCTCTGTGAGGCCGCCCATGATGGCAGGCTCAGTCTGCATTTTAATTTTATGAAAATATATTGTTGATCTTGACTTTAATATTATTAAAGTATATAATAAAGAAAATGAAAGAAGGGAGGACTGAGACATGGCAATCGAGCTGCTGCCAGACTGGATGGCGGGACTGGAGGAGGAGGACGTGGCCTTTATCAAGCGGTTTCTCCTGGCCTCCGGGTCACTGAAGGAGGTGGCCAAGCTCTACGGGGTGAGCTATCCCACCGTGCGGCTCCGGCTGGACCGGCTGATTCAGAAGATTCAGATGAACGACCGGCAGGAGGCAGAGCCCTACATCGCCACCATCAAGCGGCTGGCCCTGGACGACCGGCTGGACTTTGAGACGGCAAAGCTGCTGATCAACGAATACAAGAAGACGAAAAAGGGGGAGAACTGATATGGCAATCGCGTCGGTGAGCATTTTTGTGTGTCTGCTGGTACTGCTGGCAGTTTTTGTGGGCTTTCTGTTTCTGGAGCGGTTTCTGGCCCGGCAGGAGAGCAAATATCCGGGGCTGGTGTTGCCCGGCATTCAGATTTTGGGCAGCCTGATCATGGTGCTCAACCTAATGGATACTGGCTCGGCGCTGGGCAACGCCTGGAGTATTTTCCTCACCCTGCTGATGGGCAATCTCCCCACCGCTCTCTATCTGGCCATCTATTTCATCTGTCGGAAAAAGCGAAACCAGGACAGCGAGCGGCAGCGGATGAACATTCAGGATCTGGACTGACGGACAAAGCAGCGCCCCTGCGGATCAAAAGCTGATCCGCAGGGGCGTTTTCGCGTCTTTTGGGACTTATTGGTTGAGAATCTGCATGAACTCCTCGCCGGTGATGGTCTCCCGCTGATAGAGGAACTGGGCCAGCTCGTCCAGCTTGTCCTGGTTTTCGGACAGGATCTGGAGGGCCTTGGCGTGCTGGCGCTTGACCAGCTCCACCACCTGGCTGTCGATCCTGGTCTGAGTCTCAGCGGAGCAGGCCAGGGAGGTGTCGCCCCCCAGATACTGGTTGGTCACCGTCTCCATGGCCACCATGTCAAAGTCCTCGCTCATGCCGTAGCGGGTGATCATGGCCCGGGCCAGCTTGGTGGCCTGCTCGATGTCGTTGGAGGCGCCGGTGGTCACCGTGCCGAAGCGCAGCTCCTCGGCCGCCCGGCCGCCGGTGTAGGTGGCGATCTTGTTTTCGATCTCCTCCTTGCTCATCAGGTAGTGGTTGCCCTCTTCCACCTGCATGGTGTAGCCCAGGGCGCCGGAGGTGCGGGGGACGATGGTGATCTTCTGCACCGGAGCGGAGTTGGTCTGCTTGGCGGCTACCAGGGCGTGGCCGATCTCGTGATAGGCCACGATCTTCTTCTCCTGGTCGGTGAGGATGGCGTTCTTCTTCTGGTAGCCGGCAATGACCACCTCAATGCTCTCCTCCAGATCCGCCTGAGTGGCGAACCGGCGGCCGTCCCGGACCGCCCGGAGGGCGGCCTCATTGACGATGTTGGCCAGCTCCGCACCGGAGGCGCCGGAGGCCATCCGGGCGATTTTGGAGAAGTCCACATCCTCGGCGACCTTGATCTTCTTGGCGTGGACTTTGAGGATCTCCTCCCGGCCCTTCAAGTCGGGCAGCTCCACCGGCACCCGGCGGTCGAACCGGCCGGGACGGGTGAGGGCGGGATCCAGGGACTCCGGCCGGTTGGTGGCGGCCAGAATGATGACGCCGTTGTTGCCCTCAAAGCCGTCCATCTCGGTGAGCAGCTGGTTCAGGGTCTGCTCCCGCTCATCGTTGCCGCCGATGCGTCCGTCCCGCTTTTTGCCGATGGCGTCAATCTCGTCGATAAAGACGATGCAGGGGGCCTTCTCCTTGGCCTGCTGGAACAGGTCACGGACCTTGGAGGCGCCCATGCCCACGAACATCTCCACAAATTCCGAGCCGGACATGGAGAAGAAGGGGACGTTGGACTCACCGGCCACCGCCTTGGCCAGCATGGTCTTACCGGTGCCCGGAGGGCCCACCAGCAGCACGCCCTTGGGCATGGAGGCGCCGATCTCCTTGTACTTCTCCGGATTGTGGAGGTAGTCCACGATCTCGGCCAGGTTTTCCTTGGCCTCGTCCTCGCCGGCCACATCGCTGAACTTGATGCCGTCGGAGGACTGGACGTAGACCTTGGCGCCGCTCTTGCCCATGCCGCCGGCGCCGCCCATGCCGAAGAGCATGGAATTGGGGCCGGCCGCCCGGTCGGTGAGCTTTTTGCTCATATAATGACCGATGGCCATAAAGATGACGATGGGCAGCACCCAGGTCAGCAGGATCATGAGCAGGGGAGACTGCTCCTCGATGATCTCGCTGGCAAAGACAGCGCCGTGGTCATAGAGCCGCTGAGTCAGGTCGGGGTCGTACATCAGGCCGGTCTTATAGATCTGCTTTTCTTCCCGGTCGGTGAAGACAATCTGGTTGTCCTGGACGTCCACCTGGCCGATGTTGTCGTCGTAGGTCATGGACATAAAGGTGCCGTAATCCACCTGCTGCACCCGGCCCTGAACCAGCATGGGCATGGCCAGGAAATTGAACAGCAGCAGCAGGATGAGCACGATGATGTAGTAGAAGGCCAACGGCTTCTTTGGGGTTTTGACTTCTTTCATGGTTTTCCTCCCTCTTCGTTCGGGATGGGGCTGATGGGAGGGCAATGGTTCGGTTCCGAATATTACCCATGAAAATAATTTAGCACAGTCGAAGCGGGGAGTGGTGGGAATTGTGTGAAGAATTTGTAGATGATTTGTGAATGGGGAGTGCGCCTGCTGTTTTTCGCTGAGGGATTGTACACAGGTCACCGTACTGACGGGTACGCACAGTCGGCCAGTGACAAAGCGCAAATCCCCGGACAGGCAAAAGACAGCCGCCCGGTCGAATGTTCGACCGGGCGGCAATGTATTGTCATCAACGGGCGGAGAATTACTTGCCGGCCTTGGCAGCCTTGATCTCGGCGATCAGCTGCGGCACCACCTTGAACAGGTCGCCCACGATGCCGTAGGTGGCCACGCCGAAGATGGGGGCGGAGTCATTCTTGTTGACAGCGATGATGGTCTCGGAGTCCTGCATACCGGCGGTGTGCTGGATGGCGCCGGAGATGCCCAGAGCCACATAGATGCGGGGATGGACGGTCTTGCCGGTCTGGCCCACCTGATGGTCGGCGGAGATCCAGCCTGCGTCCACCACGGCGCGGGAGGCGCCCACGACGCCGCCCAGAACACCGGCCAGCTCCTCGGCCAGGGCGATGCCCTTGTCGGGGTCAGCGCTGATGCCGCGGCCCACAGAGACGATGACGTCGGCGCCGATCAGATCCACCATCTTGCTGGCGGTCTTCTTGATCTCCAGGATCTCCACGCCGATGTCCTCGGGCTTCAGGTCAACAGCCACGTTCTCGACGATGGTCTTGGCAGCGCCGGCCTCGTCGAACTCCTGGGTCTGCATGACGCCGGGACGGACGGTGGACATCTGGGGACGGAACCGGGGGCAGATAATGGTAGCCATCAGATGGCCGCCGAAAGCGGGACGGGTCATCTTCAGGTTGGTGTTCTCCTCGAACTTGGTGTTGTCCACGTCGATGTTGGAGGTGGTCTTCAGGAAGGCCTTGTACTTCTCCACATCCACATCCAGGTGGGTGCAGTCGGCGGTCAGGCCGGTGTGCAGCCGGGCGGCGCAGCGGGGGCCCAGATCACGGCCCAGGTTGGTGGCGCCGATGAGAACGATCTCAGGCTTCTTCTCCATGACCAGGTCGCACAGCACCTTGGTGTAGGCGTCGGTGGTGTAGTTCTTCAGCAGGGGGTGGTTGCAGTTGTACACCCGGTCGGCGCCGTAGCCGCCCAGAGCCTTCAGATAGGCCTCGGGCACCTCGCTGCCCATGACCACGGCGCACAGCTCCACACCCAGATCATTGGCCAGCTTGCGGCCCTCGCTCAGCAGCTGATAGCTGATCGACTGGAGCACGCCGTCCCGCTGCTCGCAGAACACCCAAACGCCGTGGAATGCGGCGGTATCCGTGAAATTGTACTCAGACATTGTTGTCGCTCCTCTCTCAGATCAGATGCTTGTCGTTCAGGATGCTGACCAGCTGACCAGCGCCCTCCAGCATGGTGCCGGCGCCCTTCTGAGGCGGGGTGAAGGACTTGTACACGTTGGTGGGAGAGCCCTTCAGGCCGATGGTGTCCACCTCGATGAGGGGATCGTCCTTGAGCGCATTGTAGTCAAAGACCTCCATGGGCTTGGAGTAGCACTCGAAGATGCCGCTGACGGACATGTAGCGGGGGGTATTCAGCTCCTTGACGCAGGTGATCAGGCAGGGAGTCTTGACCTTGAGCAGCATGTAGCCGTCCTCCAGCAGGCGCTTGACCACCAGGGAGCCGTCCTTCATCTGGATGTCGGCGGCATAGGTGACCTGGGGCAGGTGCAGCTTCTCGGCGATCTGGGGGCCAACCTGGGCGGTGTCGCCGTCGATGGCCTGACGGCCACAGAAGACCACGTCGTCGGCCTCCACGCCGATCTTGTTGACAGCGGCGGCCAGAATCTGAGAGGTTGCGAAGGTATCGGAACCGCCGAACTCGCGGCCGGAGACCAGCACAGCCCGGTCAGCGCCCATGGCCAGCAACTCCCGGAGCATGCCCTCTGCGGGAGGGGGACCCATGGTGACCACGACCACTTCGCAGCCGGTGGCCTCCTTGAGCTGGATGGCAGCCTCGACGGCGCTCAGGTCGTCGGGGTTGGTGATGGTGGCCATAGAGGCACGATCCAGGGTGCCGTCGGCCTTGACGGCGACCTTGCCGGAGGTATCGGGTACCTGCTTGACACAAACAATTGCTTTCATAGTCGAAATAACCTCCTTACTTCAGCAGATCGCCGGAGATGACCATCATCTGCACTTCGCTGGTGCCCTCGTAGATCTCGGTGATCTTGGCGTCCCGCATCATGCGCTCGATGGGATAGTCACGGGTGTAGCCGTAGCCGCCGAACAGCTGCAGGCAGCGGCGGGTCACATCGCTGGC
>CAMELY010000038.1 GCA_945926565.1 uncultured Clostridia bacterium
CTGGCGCTGCTTCTGCTCTCCCTGCTGCGGTTGGGGGCGGAGGTCTCCTACGGAGCGAAGGGGCTGAGTTTACGGGTTCGGTTGGGTCAGCTTCGCTTCACGCTATATCCCCGCAAACAGAAGCCGGAAAAAAAGCAGAAGCCAAAGAAAAAGACCGCTAAAGGCACCCAAAAGGGAAAATCATCCACCCCCAAAACGCCGAAGCTGGAGAAAGCTGCGGCTCCCAAACCCGAACAGCAGGTGAACAAGGCGCAGACGGAGGAAAAGGCCCAAAAGGGGGGACTGCCCCTGCCCCTGATGGATCTGATCTCCCTGGTGCTGAACGCCGCCTCGGACACCATCGCCCGATTGCAGATCGACACCCTGGAGGTGGGCTATACCATCGCCGGGAAGGAGGATCCTGCCTGGGCGGCCATCCAATACGGCCTGCTCTGCGCCGGAGAGGGCGGGCTGGTGCCCGTGCTGGAAAACAGCTTTTACCGTATCAAGCGCCGGGATATCCGGGCCAAAGTGGACTTTGAGGCGAAAACCTCACTGATCTGGCTCCGGCTGGCCCTGTCCATCCGACTGGGACAACTGATCTCCATTGCCTGCCGGGCAGGCTGGGCATTTTTCAAAGCATACAGACAAAATCAGGAGGGTAATGACAATGGAACAGAAGCATCCGATCAATGACGTGCTGGGCCTCACCATGGAGCGGCTCAAGCAGATGGTAGACGTGAATACCGTGGTAGGCACCCCCATCACCACCCCGGACGGCGTGACGGTGATCCCCATCTCCCGGGTGAGTATGGGCTTTGCCTCCGGCGGCTCCGACTTTTCCCCCAAGAATCTGCCTGCCAACAAGGACAACTGCTTTGGCGGCGGCAGCGGCGCCGGCGTCACCATCACTCCGGTGTCCTTCCTCATCATCCATGGGGATAATGTGCGCATCATCAACGCCAACCCGGTACCCGACGGCGTGGTGGAAAAGGCCATCAATATGGTGCCGGAGATTGTGGACAAGGTCTCCGACCTGGCCGGCGGCAAAAAGAAGGAGGGCCAGACGGCCCAATAAATCCCCAATCTGAGGTGAATCAACTGTGAAGAGGAAGAAATTTCTGGGACTGGTGCTGGCCCTGGCGCTGGTGATCGGGCTGATGCCCCGGGCCCATGCCGTGGCGGATCCCCCTGCCACCTCCGCCACCTCCACCATTGTCATCGACGCCTACTCCGGCCAGGTGCTCTATGAGGACAACGCCGACGAGCAGCGGCCCATTGCCAGTATTACCAAGATTATGACCGCCTATCTGGCGGTGGAGGACATGACCCTGGACGACGCCCGGCTGGACGAGACCTATACCATCTCGGAGCATGCCGCCGCATCTGACGAGGGCGGCACCTCCATGTATTTTGTGGCAGGAGACCAGGTGTCCATGGAGGTACTGCTCTACGGCACCATGCTCCGCTCCGGCAATGACGCTGCTGTGGCTCTGGCTGAGGCCTGCGCTGACGGGGACGAGGACGCCTTCATCCAGCGGATGAACGACAAGGCTCAGGAGCTGGGCATGACCAACACCCACTACAGCTGCCCCAACGGCCTGATCGACGAGGACAACTACTCCACCGCCCGGGACATGGCCAAGCTGGCCAAGGTGGCTATGGAAAATGAGCTGTTCGCCAAGATCGTAGGCACCTGGTACATTGAGCTGGGAGACTACCAGATTGAAAACCACAATATGCTGCTGGATCAGATGAAGGGGGAGTGCATCGGCGTCAAGACCGGCTTCACCACCCTGGCCGGACGGACACTGGTTTCCTGCGCGGAGCGGGACGGCTCCAAGTTTATCATTGTCACCCTGAACGATCAGAACGACTATGACGACCACGAGGCGCTGTACAACTGGGCCTTCGAGAACTATCCCGCCAACGTCCTATGTGAGAAAGGGGAGACGGTGACCACCTTCCATGTGGGCAATCAGGATGTCCCTCTGGTGGCGGCCCAGACCCTGGTCTCTTCCACGCCTCAGTCCAGCGAGGCGCCCATCACCTGCACCATGGAGCTGCCCGGCAAGGTCAGCGGCGCCATCTCCAAGGGAGCGGTGGCCGGAACCATCACCTATAAGGTGGGAGATCAGGTGCTGGGCACGGTGGATCTGCTCTATGACGCCATCCTGGTGAACTGATGGAGGAGCGGATCAGCAAGCTGCTCTCCGGCCGGGGCCTGCTCTCCCGCCGTCAGGCGGAGACCTGTATTCAGGCCGGGCGGGTCACCGTCAACGGACAACCTGCCCAGCTGGGGCAGAAGGCGGATCCGGAGCGGGACGAGATTGCCCTGGACGGTGTCCCACTGGAGCGGGCGCCGGAGCGGGTCTGCCTGCTGCTCAACAAGCCCCGGGGCTATGTGACTACCCTCTCCGATGAGCAGGGCCGGCCCACTGTGGCCCAGCTCATCTCCGACTGCGGCTACCGGCTCTATCCCATCGGCAGGCTGGATCTGAATTCGGAGGGTCTGTTGCTTATGACCAATGACGGGGATTTGGCTCAGCATCTGACCCATCCCAGCCATGCGGTGGAAAAGGAATATCAGGTTCGGGTCACCGGCTCGGTGGACAAGGCCCTGCCCCTGCTGCGCCGGCCCATGACGGTGGATGGGGAGCGGTTTCTGGGCGCCCGGGTTCGGGTGCTCTCCCAGACGGGAGAGAGCAGCCTGCTCTCCATGACGATTACCCAAGGAAAGAACCGGCAGATCCGCCGGATGTGCCGGGCCGCCGGTCTCACCGTCCACCGGCTCCGCCGGGTGCGGGAGGGAGCGCTTCGCCTGGGCGATTTGCCGTCCGGAAGGTGGCGTTGGCTCACCGGGGAGGAGATTTCCCGGCTGAAGAGCTGATCTGCAGGGAAAATCTGCAAGACAAAAGTGAAATCTTGCAGTTTGGACTTGCATTTTTCCGCTTCCTTGGGTATGATAGGTCTGTCGGATGAATCCGGACTCCAAAAGCGGGGCCGGGCTACAGAGCCAAAGGAGGCAGGCAGACCGGAGCGCCCGGGGTGCCTGACTTTCGCTGTTTTAGGAAGGTGCAGGAAAATGCCAAACGATATTTTAGCAACTATTCAAGAGAACATGGCCGGATTTTCCAAAGGTCAGAAGCTGATTGCTAACTTTATCTTGAATTATTATGATAAGGCCGCCTTTATGACCGCCAGCAAGCTTGGCAAGACGGTAAATGTCAGCGAGTCCACTGTGGTTCGCTTTGCCGCCGAGCTGGGCTTTGACGGCTATCCCAGCATGCAAAAGGCGCTGCAGGAGATGATCCGCAACAAGCTCACCTCCATCCAGCGCATCGAGGTCTCCAACGACCGGATCGGCGACCAGGATGTGCTGTCCATGGTCATGCAGTCCGACGTGGAGAAGATCCGCATGACCATGGAGGAGACGGACCGGGAGAGCTTTTCCAAGGCGGTGGACGCCATCTGCGGCGCCCGGAACATCTACATTCTGGGTGTCCGCTCGGCCAGTGTACTGGCAAACTTCCTGGCCTTCTATTTCCAGTACATCTTTGAGCGGGTCATCAATATCGACACCGTCTCCATCAGCGAGGTTTTTGAGCAGACCATCCATGTGGACGCGGACGATGTGTTTATCGGTCTGTCTTTCCCCCGGTATTCCCGCCGGACAGTGACCGCCATGGAGTACGCCCGAAGCCGTGGCGCTCAGGTCATCGCCATCACCGACAGTACCGCCTCACCGCTGCTGCCTCTGGCGGACTACTCTCTCATTGCCAAGAGCGATATGGCCTCCTTTGTGGACTCCCTGGTGGCGCCCCTCAGCCTGGTCAACGCCCTGATTGTGGCGGTGAGCCGGAAGAAGGAGAAGGAGCTGCAGGTCACTCTGGGCAAGCTGGAGGAGATCTGGGCCAAGTATGAGGTCTACGACAAGCCTTCGGGCAACTGATGGAGGACATTTTGAACGAAAAACAGATCGTGGTGATTGGCGGCGGGCCGGCTGGCATGATGGCCGCCCTCACCGCCGCCCGGCAGGGCGCCGCTGTCACCCTGATAGACCGGAACCGCACGCTGGGGCGCAAGCTGCGGATTACCGGCAAGGGACGCTGCAATGTGACCAACGACTGCGCACCGGCGGAGGTGCTTCAGAACATTCCCCGGAACAGCCGGTTTCTCTACAGCGCCCTGAGCCAGCTTACCCCGGCGGATGTGAAGGAGTTCTTTCAAGACCTGGGTGTCCCCCTGAAAACGGAGCGGGGGAACCGGGTCTTTCCTGTCTCTGACCGGGCGGACGACATCGCGGACGCTCTGGTTCACGCGCTCCACCGGGAACAGGTCAAAACCATCACCGGACGTGCCCTAGCCATCCTCACAAAGGACGGGGCGGTCTCCGGCGTCAAGCTGGAGAGCGGGGCAAGGCTGGAGGCCCAGGCGGTGATTCTCTGCACCGGCGGCCTGTCCTATCCCGCCACCGGCTCCAGCGGGGACGGCTATCGCATGGCCCAGGCCCTGGGCCATACGGTGGAGCCCACCAGGGGCTCCCTGGTTCCCCTGGAGGCGGAGGAGTGCTGCAAAGAGCTCCAGGGACTGAGCCTGCGCAACATTGCCATCCAGGTCAGGGACAGCCGGGGCAAATGCCTCTACCAGGATTTCGGCGAGCTGCTCTTTACCCACTTCGGCCTCTCCGGGCCGGTGATTCTCAGCGCCAGCGCCCATATGCGGGACTTTTCCCGGGAAACCTATACGGTGGAAATTGATCTAAAACCCGCCCTGGATGAGAAGACGCTGGACGCCCGGCTGCTCCGGGACTTTCAGGAGAATGCCAACCGGGAATTTCAGAACAGCTTGGGAGGCCTGCTGCCGAAAAAGCTGATCCCCGAGGCGATTCGCCGCTCCGGCATTCCGCCAGAGACCAAGGTGCACGACCTCACCCGGGAGCAGCGCCGCAGCCTGCTTCAGGTACTCAAGCATTTTACCGTCCGCGTCATCGGCCCCCGGCCGGTGCGGGACGCAATTGTCACCTCCGGCGGCGTCCGCGTCACCGAGGTGAATCCCTCCACCATGGCCTCCAAGCTGCTGCCCGGCCTGTATTTCGCCGGCGAGCTGCTGGATCTGGACGGCTATACCGGAGGCTTTAATCTCCAGATCGCCTGGTCCACCGGCTATGCCGCCGGCTGCTGGGCGGCCTGGGACTGAAAAAGGGGAGACATAAGCATGTCATTTGTCAGTGTGGCCATTGACGGTCCTGCCGGGGCCGGCAAGAGCACCATCGCCCGCAAGGTGGCGGAGGAGCTGGGCTATCTCTATGTGGATACCGGCGCAATTTACCGTACTGTGGGGCTTTACGCCCGCCGGATGGGGACAGACCCCCACGATGAGCAGGCGGTCTCCGGGCTTCTGCCCTCTCTTCGGGTGGAGCTGCAGGTGGAGGCAGACGGGATACAGCATATGTATCTCAACGGAGAGGATGTGACCGGGCAGATCCGGGAGCCTGAGATCTCACGCTACGCCTCGGCGGTCTCCGCGCTGCCCCCCGTCCGGGCCTTTCTGCTGGAGATGCAGCGGGAGCTGGCCCGCACCAGGGACGTGGTCATGGATGGCCGGGACATCGGCACTGTGGTGCTGCCCCAGGCCACGGTCAAGATTTTCCTCACTGCAGACCCCAAGGTGCGGGCGCTGCGCCGCTGGAAGGAGCTGCAGGAAAAGGGGAGCGGCGACAGTCTGGAGCAGGTGCTGCGGGAGGTAGAGCAGCGGGACTATGACGACAGCCATCGGGCCATCGCACCGTTGCGCCAGGCGGAGGACGCCGTTTTGGTGGATACCTCAGATCTGACACTGGAAGAGAGCATCGCGGCAATGCTGCGCACGGTAAAGGAGCGTCGGAGCTAATGGAAGAGAAACAGGAAAAACAGGTGAAGAAGGAAAAGAAATTTCCCTACCGCACCAAGGAACAGTGCACCGTCTGGTACCACATTGTCTATTCTGTGGCCTTTATCGCCTACCGGCTGATTTACGGCCTCAAGGTGATCGGACGGGAGAATATCCCGGACGGCCCCGCCGTCATCTGCCCCCGGCACTGCACTGCCATCGATCCTCCCATGGTCTATTTCGGCTTGGGCCGGAAGCACTTTCCCCGGACAATTGCCAAGCAGGAGCTGTTGGAAATCCCGGTTTTGGGCCGGATCCTCTATAATATCGGCATCTTCGGCGTCCGCCGGGGCGAAAATGACATGGCGCCCATCAAAAACGGCCTCCGCTGCCTGAAAGAGGGCAGCAAGCTGATCATCTTCCCGGAGGGCACCCGTGTCCGCGAAGGAGAGAAGGTGCAGGCCCAGACCGGTGCGATTATGTTCGCACTGAAAACCGGCGCGCCCCTGGTCCCTGTCTACCTCACCCGGGCCAAGAAATTCCATAAGATGACCATGGTGTTTGGCGAGCCCTACTATCCCCAGATTGCCGGCAAGCGGGCCACCCCGGAGGAAAACCGCAAGCTGGCGGACGAGCTGCTGGAGAAAATCTACGCCCTGGAGAGTAAGGTGCAATGAAAGTTACACTGGCGAAAACAGCCGGCTTCTGTTACGGAGTCAAGCGGGCGGTGGAACTGGCGGAGCAGACTGCCCAGTCCGGCAGACCCTGCGTCATGCTGGGCTCTATTATCCACAACGACCATGTGATCAACCATTTCAAAGAGCAGGGAATGGACAGCGTTCGCGAGACGGATCAGGTTCCCCCCGGCTGCGCTGTGCTCATCCGCTCCCACGGAGAGGCCAAGGCGGTCTATGACCGGCTGGAGGCCCAGGGCACCCCGGTGATCGACGCCACCTGCCCCTGCGTGGCACGCATCCATAAGCTGGTGCAGGAGGCGGAGGAGCGTGGGCGACAGCCGGTGATCATCGGCCTGCCCACTCACCCGGAGGTGGTGGCCATCGCCGGCTGGTGCAAGGCGCCGGTGGTGCTGCAGGACGCCGAGGCGCTGGAAAAATGGCTCGCTGAAGGGGAAAACCGGCGGGAAATGCCCCTCACTTTTGTCTTCCAGACCACCTCAACCAGGTCGGCGTGGAAAAATTGTGAAAAAATTGCAAAAAAAGAATGTACAAACGCAGAATTATTTGATACAATATGTAATGCTACCGCCCGACGGCAGTCAGAAGCCCAGGAACTGGCTGCCCAGAGCGACGTGATGATCGTAATCGGTGACCACCAAAGCTCCAATACTCGCC
This sequence comes from uncultured Clostridia bacterium, assembly GCA_945926565.1. Lineage (GTDB taxonomy): Bacteria > Bacillota > Clostridia > Oscillospirales > Oscillospiraceae > Onthomonas. The sequence continues at coordinate 7,203 of CAMELY010000038.1, forward strand.
ATCTGGCTGAGCTGTGCAAGCAGCAATGCAGCCGGGTCTACTGGATCGAACAAGCCGATGAGCTTCCGGTGGACGCCCTGGCGGGGGCAACTTGTGTTGGAATCACTGCGGGAGCATCGACGCCCGGGTGGATAATAAAGGAGGTCAAAACCAAAATGTCTAACGAAGTCAAAATGGAGATCGAAGAATCCTTCGCTGAAATGCTGGAGAAGTCGATCAAAACTTTAAATACAGGAGATAAGGTAGTAGGTACTGTCGTACAGATCACCCCCACCGACATCCAGGTAGACCTGGGTACCAAGCATGCCGGCTATATTTCCATGTCTGAGTTTTCCGACGATCCCAGTGTCAAGGCCGAAGAGGTTCTGAAGCCCGGTGACCAGATCGAGGTTCTGGTTCTGCGTGTCAACGACGGCGAGGGCGTTGTCTCCCTGTCCAAGAAGCGTCTGGACGCCAACAAGAACTGGGAGGAGATCGAGGAGGCCAAGGAGAACAAGACTGTGATCGAGGCCACCATCCGCGAGGAGAACAAGGGCGGTGTCGTTGCCAACTACAAGGGCATCCGTGTTTTCATCCCCGCCTCTCAGACCGGCCTGCGCCGCAATGAGCCCATGACCGGCCTGGTGGGCTCCACCGTCCGGATGCACATCACCGAGGTCAACCGCAGCCGCCGCCGCGTGGTGGGCTCCATCCGCAGCGTCTCCAGCGAGGAGCGGGCTGCCAAGAGCAAGGCCGTGTGGGACACCATCGAGGTGGGCAAGCGCTATTCCGGCACCGTCAAGAGCCTGACCTCTTACGGCGCTTTCGTGGACATCGGCGGCGTGGACGGCATGGTCCACATCTCCGAGCTGTCCTGGAGCCGCATCAAGCATCCCTCCGAGGTCGTCTCCGTGGGCGATCCTGTGGAAGTGTATGTCATCAAGTACGACCCCGAGAAGAAGAAGATCTCTCTGGGCATGAAGGATCCCAACGAGAATCCCTGGGAGACCTTCCTGAACAAGTACTCTGTGGGTGACGTGGCTACCGTCAAGGTGGTCAAGCTGATGAGCTTCGGCGCCTTCGCTGAGGTCGTGCCCGGTGTGGATGGTCTGATCCATATCTCCCAGATGGCCGACCACCGCGTGGAGAAGCCGGAGGACGAGCTGCAGGAAGGCGATGTGGTGGACGTCAAGATCACCGACATCAACCTGGAGACCAAGAAGGTTTCTCTCTCCCGCCGCGCTGTTCTGCAGGCCGCTGACGACGAGGAGTAATCTGCTCCGGATCCGGGAACGGAATCCTTTGCCATGAAAAGGCGGCATAGTGCGCTATGCCGCCTTTTGCTTCAGAAATTGTTCTGGAAAGGGAGCTGTTATGGACAAACGAACGATGCGTCTGCTGCGCGCGCTGTCGGTTTTCTGCGTATTGATGGCCATCGGCGCTGCTCAGGTCTCTATTATCTCTGCCATCCTGATGCTGATCGTCTCGGTTGGCTGCCTGCCCGGCGTTCAGCTGGCTCTGGGAAACCGGGTCAACCTGAAGACCCGGGCCATTGTCCTGGTCGTTCTGGTGGTTCTGGCCCTGGCCGTCTCTCAGGAGGAGCTGAAGGCCGCCGATGCACAGGGCGCGGACGCCGCCCAGACGTCTGTCTCAGACCAGGCAGAAAGCTGAATACTCGCCGTTCCGGGAACCTCTGTCACACAAACAGGGGTTCCTTTTCTTTTGAAAATGTGCTACACTCAGGAAAACAGACAGAGGAGGATCGGCATATGGGTCTTCATTTTTCCTGGACACGGTCAAAGGAGAAGGACAGAGAAGAGCGGCCCTGGTGTTCTGTGGTGATTCCCGCCGCCGGCAACGCCAGCCGGATGGAGGGAACGGACAAGATTTTGGCTGACCTGGGGGGAATGCCAGTGATTGCCCACACACTGCTGGCGCTGCAGCGGTGTCCCTACGTGGACGAGGTCGTGGTGGTCACCCGGGAGGATCTGATGGCGCCCATCGGACAGATTGCCCGACAGTACGACTGCAGAAAGGTCAGCCGTGTGGTTCGGGGGGGCTCCACCCGGGCGGCGTCGGTCTCCATCGGTGTGGGCCGAACCGATCCCCGGGCCCAGCTCATCGGTATCCACGATGGAGCCCGGCCGCTGGTGAGCCAGTCGGTGCTGGAGGAGGTCTTTACCAAAGCCGCCGCCACCGGAGCTGCCGCGCCCGCTGTGCCGGTAAAGGATACCATTAAACGGGTTCGAACAGGAGAGGTTGTAACCGAGACGGTGCCCCGGGAGGATCTCCGGGCGGTTCAGACGCCGCAGGTCTTTGACGCCGACCTGATCAAGGCCGCCCTGCACCGGGCCATGGAGCAGGAGCTGCCCATCACCGACGACTGCTCCGCCGTGGAAGCCATCGGCATGGGCGTAACCCTCACCAAGGGCTCCTATGAGAATATCAAAATCACAACACCCATTGACTTAATTTTAGGGGAGGCGATTCTGCAATGCCGACAGGACTGAGAATTGGACACGGCTATGACGTTCACCGGCTGACCCAGGGGAGAAAGCTGATTCTGGGCGGCGTGGAGATTCCCTGGGAGCTGGGGCTCCTGGGCCATTCGGACGCCGACGTGGTGACCCACGCCATTATGGACGCCCTGCTGGGCGCCGCCGGTCTGTGGGATATCGGCCACGCCTTCCCGGACAACGATCCTGCGCTCAAGGATATCTCCAGCATGATCCTGCTGGAGCGCACGGTGGAGCTTATCCGGGCCAAGGGCTTCCAGACGGTGAATGTGGACGCCACCATCGTGGCCCAGCGGCCCAAGCTGGCTCCCTATATTCCCCAGATGCGGGAGAACATTGCCTGCCGCCTGGGCATCCCGGCGGATCAGGTCAACATCAAAGCCACAACCGAGGAGGGCCTCAGCTTTACCGGCTCCGGTGAGGGAATGGCCGCCCACAGCGTGGCGCTGCTGGAGAAAATTTCACTTTAATGTACTGGAAAAGGCTGCCGGTTCCGGCGGCCTTTTCCCTCTTTCAACGTTCTTCCCCGATTCACCCCCAGGAACCCCCGGCATAAACTGGAGTGAGAGGAGCGAGAACCATGATTTATTATCTCATCGTCTGCCGGTCGCTGACCTACGCCCAGCAGACCGCGGCAGCCTTGGAGCGGGCGGGGATTACAGCCCATATCCTCCGCTCCCCGAAGTCCATCTCGGCCACCGGCTGCAGCCACAGCGTCAAAATTTCCCAGCGGCGGCTGGCTCAGGCCCTGACGGTGCTCAAGCGGGTGGACCTGACCCCAGCACAGATTTTTATCACCGAGGCGGACGGCAGCTACCGGGAGGCCCAGCCGTGAGCCATCTGGACAGCGCCGCCA
>CAMELY010000039.1 GCA_945926565.1 uncultured Clostridia bacterium
CTTGTAAAATCAACCCTGCAATAGGAAAATTAAGTCTTGTTGCTAAATCAAATGATACTCCAGTTCCAAGACTAAATCCATATAGAACAATTTGCTATGGACGAAACTTTAATGTATCGCTTGCATATTCGTATGTTTTTATAATATTATAATACACAGAAAATGACTATATGTCAATAGACCATTTTAATAATCATGTGAAATATGATTTTAATAATTACGAAAAACGATAGTAGAAATATAGAATATGGTTCACTGTTCCGCCGTACGAAAAAGCCCGCCGCTCACAGTTCGAGCGGCGGGCTGTACGTTTTTAGAATAGAGAAACTCAGGCCTTGACCCGGGCAATGGCGGAGGCGGTGGCGCCGTCCGGTCCGGTGGCTGTGATGGTGGCGGTGCCGGGAGCCACGGCGGTGACAATACCGGTCTCGCCCACGGTGGCCACAGACTCGTCAGAGGAGGTCCAGGTGACCTGATCGGCGTTCTCGTCCATCAGCGGATGGCGCTCGCCCACCTTGAGGGTAAAGTCCTCCCGGTTGAGCTGGATGTCCACATGGGCGCCGGTGTTGGCAGGAGCATCCTCCTCACCGTCGTCGGCAGGGAGTTCCTCGACGCCGTCAGTTTCGCTGGCAGGGCCGCAGACCACCCAGCAGGAGGCGTGGGGGCTGCTGTCAGAGGAGGCGGCGCCCACGGCGGCCACGGCGGCAATGCTGCAGCTGCCCTCGCCCACATACTCCACCTGGGCGATATTGGGGCCGATGGAGGTGACAATGGCCACATTCTCATCGCTGCTGGCCCAGGCGATGGTGCCGTCCCACTCAGTATCCAGGGTGGCGGTGAGAATGGCCATCTCGCCCTCCGCCAGGTTCAGCGTCTCTTGATCCAGAGTGACCGAAGTGGGCACCGGTACGGGCTCTTCAGGCTCAGTGTCGACCGGCTGATCGGCGTCATTGCCCACCGTCTCGCCCTGCTGCTCCTCGGGAAGCATGTCGGTGAGCGCGGAGATGCCGGGGAGCTTGCTCAGATCCGGCAGATTCCAGCCCATGGAGGGGCCCAGAATATAGACCATCCGGACGCCCAGCACGATGGCCACCAGCACCAGAATCGCCACCAGGAAGGTGAGCACCTTGCCCACCACGCTCTTGCGGCGGATGGGCTTCTCCTCCACCAGAGTGGGGAGCCGGTCGGTGTCCCGGTGAGTGGGCCGGGCGGGCTGGAAGGACTGGGTCTGGGAGGGATCCCGCATGGCATAGTAGGAGGGATCGGGGATGGGGCCGGTGGTGCGCTGGACGGGCCGGTCGCCCCGCATGGGGGAGATGGGCCGGGTGCCCTCCTGCTGATGGGCCCGGGCGGCAGCGGCGTAGCTGTTGTCCGCCATGGGGCGAGGCCGGGTGGTCTGGCTCACCTGTGTGGGCTGAGCGGGCTGAGCGGGCTGGGCCGGCTGACGGGGCTGGCGGGGCGGGGCGCTGGGCACCGGGGTGTCGCTCTGGTCGGAGATGGAGCGGAGAATCTCATCAATCACTGCGTCGTCAATGCCGGACGAGCCGCTGCTGCGGCTGTCGCCGGAGAAATGGATGGTATCATCCAGAGAAAAATCGAAATCGGTATCGGGCGCGGCGGAGGAACCGCCGGAGAGACGTCTGCCGCCTTTGGAATCTCTTGCCATGGTATAACGTCCTTTCCTTGGTATCTGTATGGAAACGGGGGAAAACCCACATAATTCGAGCTTACATAATATCATACCCCGGTTTTTCTTCCCCGTCAACTGTTTGAGACAAATTCACAAGCTGTCAGGAGGGGAAGAAAACGCTTCCGGGGGCGGTCAGGCACTCTGGCGGGCCTTGGCATACTCCTTGACCAGCCGGTCAGACCAGGCAAGGGAATTCTCTCCCGGCCGCAGCCGGAGGGAGAGGACAATCTTGTCCCCGGGGGAAAAGAGCAGCCGGCCCTTGAAGATCGGCATGCCGCACAGCCGGGCCACGGCGGGGAGATCCGCCTCTTTGAGGGAGAAGTTCACCACGGTGCCCTTCTGACTTACGTCGGTAAAGCCTGCCTCGGCGGCGGCGGAGCGGAGCAGCGCCACCGAGATCAGGTTGTTCACCGCTTTGGGGGGCTCTCCATAGCGGTCGATCAGCTCGTCTACCATATCGTCGGCGTCCGCCTCGGTGCGGATCCGGGCGATGCGGCGGTAGAGATCCATCCGCTGCTCGGCGGAGGGGATATAGCTCTCCGGCAGGTTGGCGGAGACGGTCAGGTCGGCGGTGACCCCTTCGGCCCGCACCGGGGTCTCTCCCTTCTCCTCCAGCACCGCCTCCTCCAGCAGCTTGAGGTACATGTCGTAGCCCACCGACATCATAAAGCCGGACTGCTCCGCGCCCAGCAGGTTGCCGGCGCCCCGGATCTCCAGATCCCGCATGGCGATCTTGAAGCCGGCGCCGAACTCGGCAAACTCCCGGACGGCGGAGAGCCGCTTGGCGGCAATGTCTGTGAGCACCTTGCCCCGCCGGTAGGTGAGGTAGGCGAAGGCCCGCCGGGAGGAGCGGCCCACCCGGCCCCGGATCTGGTGGAGCTGGGCCAGGCCCATCTTGTCCGCGTCCTCGATGATGAGGGTGTTGACGTTGGGGATATCAATGCCGGTCTCGATGATGGTGGTGCAGACCAGCACCTGAATCTCGCCGTCGATCACCTTGCTCATGACGGCGTGGAGCTGATCCTCGGTCATCTTGCCGTGGGCGTAGGCCACCTTCACGTCCTCCCCCAGCATCTCCTGGATGCGCAGGGCGGTGGTTGCGATGGACTCCACCCGGTTGTGGAGGTAATACACCTGGCCGCCCCGGCCGATCTCCCGCCCCATGGCCTCAGCCAGCATGGACCAGTTGTGCTCCAGCACATAGGTCTGTACCGGCTGGCGGTCCAGGGGGGGCTCCTCCAGGGTGGACATGTCCCGGATGCCGGAGAGGGCCATATTCATGGTGCGGGGGATGGGGGTGGCGGAGAGGGTGAGCACGTCCACCTGTTTGGTGATCTCCTTCAGCTTCTCCTTCTGGCTGACGCCGAAGCGCTGCTCCTCGTCCACCACCAGCAGGCCCAGATCCTTGAACTGAATGTCCTTGGAAAACAGCCGGTGGGTGCCGATGAGTACATCAATGAGTCCCTGCTCCAGCTCCTTGAGAATCAGCTTCATCTGATTGGGAGTCTGGAACCGGCTGACCACGGCGATCTTCACCGGGAAGCCCTGGAACCGCTGGAGGGCGGTCTGGTAGTGCTGATTGGCCAGTACGGTGGTGGGGGCCAGAATGGCCGCCTGCTTGCCCTCCAGGACGCACTTCATCACCGCCCGGAGGGCCACCTCGGTCTTGCCGTAGCCCACGTCGCCGCAGAGCAGCCGGTCCATGGGCACCGGTTTTTCCATGTCCGCCTTGATCTCCTGAATGCAGCGAAGCTGATCCTCTGTCTCCTGATATTCGAATTTGTCCTCAAACTCCTTCTGCCAGGGGTCATCGGGGTGGAAAGCGTAGCCCGGCTGGCGCTGGCGCTGGGCATAGAGCTGAATCAGCCCCTTGGCCAGCTCCTTGGTGGCCTTTCGGGCCTTGGTCTTGGCCTTGGCCCAGTCGGTGCCCCCCAGCTTGGAGAGCTTGGTGCGCTCGTTGGCGTCCTCGCCGCCGCCGATATATTTGCTCACCAGATCCAATTGGGTGGCGGGGACATAGAGGGTGTCCGCCCCGGAGTAGGCCAGCTTGATATAGTCTTTCTCCACCCCGTCCACTTTCATCTTGACCAGCTCCACGAACCGGCCGATGCCGTGGGTCTCGTGAACCACCAGGTCGCCGGGGGACAGGTCGGTGAAGCTCTGGAGCTTCTGCCGGTTGGTGGCCTTCTTTTTCTCCGCAGTGTGGGATTTTCTTACGGTTATGGCGGTACCCTCGGTGAGAACGGCAAAGCCGGGGTACTCCATGCCGGCGGAGAGGCCGCCTACCGTCAGATAGATCTCGCCGGGCTTGGGCAGCGCTTTTAAATCCAGATCAATGGCCGCCGGAACCTGCTGCTCCTGGAGCAGATCCCGCAGGGCCTTGACCCGGCCCTGGGTGGAGCAGAGTACCACCGTGGCAGCCCCGTCATTCTGGTAATGGCGCAGGTCAGAGACGGCGGTCTCCAGGCTGGCGCCGAAGGAGGGCAGCTGCTTGCAGGTGGCGTTGACCAGAGCCACCGGATCGCTGGGACAGGTGGAGGTGAGAAAGCTGTCCAGATAGGCGCTGGGGTAGTCCCGGGTAAGCCGGTGGACGAATCTGTCCCACTCGGCGGCCAGGGAGAGGACGCCGGGGCGGAGAATACCGCTCTGGGTCAGAGCCTGGACGTCCTCGGTGAGCCGCCAGAGGTAGTGCTCCCCGGCGGCCTTGCAACGGCTGCTGTCCGCCCAGAGCACCATGGCGTACTCGGGCAGATAGTCGGCGGCGCAGGCGAATTTGGGATAGATCAGATCCAGATACCGGTCCGCCGCCGGGAAGTGCTGGAGCTGGGCCAGCTGCTCACTGTCCTGCCGCAGGGTCTGAAGCAGAGGGGCAGTGTCTTTCGCCTTGCGCTTTTCCAGCTTGCGGATACGGCTCTCCAGCTCGGCCACCAGGCCCAGAACGCCGCCGGAGGCCAGCTGAGGCAGGGTCTCCGCCGCCGGCAGCAGCAATGCCTGGGAGACGTTCTCCGTCCGGCGCTGGGTGGAGGGATCGAACTGGCCCAGGGTGTCCACCTCGTCTCCCCAAAACTCCGCCCGCACCGGGGCATCCATGCCGGGAGAGTAGACGTCCAGAATGCCGCCCCGGAGGGCGAACTGGCCGGGGCCCTCCACCTGGTCGCACCGGCTGTAGCCGGCGGCGGTGAGCTGGGCGGCCAGCCGCTGGAGGTCGATCCTTGCCCCAACTGACAGGGTGAGGCAGGCGCCCTTCAGCGTCTCCGGGGGCATAGTGCGCTGCATCAGCCCCTCCACCGTGGCGATGAGGAAGGAAAACTTGCCCTCCGGCAGCTGGTGCAGCACCCGCAGCCGCTTATGCTCCCACTGGTGAGAGATGGTGGCGTCATGGAAGGTGAACTCCCGGCCCATGAGCAGCAGGGGCTCGGCGCCGGTGAGGGCACGGAGATCGGCTGCCAGCCTTTTCCCCTCGTTCTCGTCCGGACAGAGGAGCACCACGGGACAGTCCAGCTGCTCCCCCAGCGCCGCGGCCAGATGGGCCCGGTGAACGCCGGAAAGGCCGGACACCGCCACGGGGGAGCGTCCGGCATCCAGCTGAGCCGTCAGCTCCCGGAAGGCGGGCTGACGGAAGAAAATTTGATTCAGTTGTTTCATGGAGGCTCCTTTCGGGAGGGGTAAGGGGAAGCACGGTGAAGGCTTGCCCCTCATCAGTCGCCTTTGGCGACAGCTTCCCCCAAGGGGGAAGCCTTAGGGGCGTACACCTTCAAATGATGCAAAAAAGAACAAGGGCAGAGCAGCCTTCCCCCAGGGGGGGAAGGTGTCAGCGCCTTTGGCGCTGACGGATGAGGGAATCCGCTCATTTTCCATTATACCGGTTCATCGCCCGATCCATGCCCTGGGTGAGAATACATTCGATGGTGTCGCAGGCGGTCTCCGCCGCCTGAGCCACCAGCTTCTGATCCGTGGGGGAGAATTTACCCAGCACCCAATCCGCCAGGTCATAGTCCGGATGGGGCTTTTTACCCACGCCGATCTTGATGCGGGGGAAGTCCTGGCTGCCCAGCATATTGATGATGGACTTGAGGCCGTTGTGGCCTCCGGCGGAACCATTCCGGCGCAGGCGCAGCCGGCCGGGGTCCAGGGTCACGTCGTCGGACACCACCAGGCAGCGCTCCGGCGGCACCTTATAAAAGGCTGCGGCCTCCTGGAGGGCGGTGCCGGAGAGATTCATATAGGTGTTGGGCTTCATGACCAGCACCTTGTGGCCGCCGATCTCCACCGTGCCGGTGAGGGCCTTGAAACGGATCCGCTTGATCTCAAAGCCCTTTTTGGAGGCCAGTGTGTCGGCGGTGAGAAAGCCCACGTTGTGCCGGCTGTTTTCATATTCCCGGCCGGGATTGCCCAGGCAGCAGAGAATCCACTCCACGCCTGAGCCGGTGCTTTTTTGGAAGAACATAAAAACCTCGTTTCTGGTCGAATCCTGTCAAAGGCAGAACACGCCCAACAGGGGATGCCGCAGCGGCACCCCCTGGTTATGACGGTAATTGATTCAATTCGACGCGATCAGGCGTAGATGGAGGAGATGGACACCTCGTTGTAGATGCGACCGATGGCGTCGGCAAACATGTTGGCAGTGGAGAGATACTTGAGCTTGGTGCTGCCCTTGGCCGCCTCCGGCATGGGGATGGTGTCCAGGAAGACCAGCTCGTCCAGAACAGAGTGCTCAATCCGCTCCAGAGCGGGGCCGGAGAGAACGCCGTGGGTGGCGCAGGCGGAGATGCTCTTGGCGCCGCCCTCCTCCACCAGGGCGCGGGCCGCGCCGCACAGGGAGCCGGCGGTGTCCACCATGTCGTCCAGCAGGATGACGTTCTTGCCCCGGACGTCGCCGATGATATTCTTCACCTCGGAGTGGTTGGCCTTCTGACGGCGCTTGTCCACGATGGCCAGCGGCATATTCATCTTCTGGGCAAAGGCCCGGGCCCGGGCCACGGAGCCCACGTCGGGGGAGACGACAACAGTCTCGTCCTCACAGCCGGCGTATTTGGCCTGGAAATACTTGACAAACAGGGGGGAACCGGGGAGGTTGTCCATGGGGATATCGAAGAAGCCCTGGATCTGGGCGCAGTGGATGTCCATGGTCAGCACGTGGTTGACGCCGGCGCTCTCCAGCAGGTTGGCGGTCAGCTTGGCGGAGATGGGGTCGCGGGGCTTGGTCTTCCGGTCCTGCCGGGCGTAGCCGTAATAGGGGATGACGGCGGTGATCCGGCCGGCGGAGGCCCGCTTGCAGGCGTCGATCATGACGCACAGCTCCATGAGATGGTCGTTGACGGAACGGTAGCTGGCAGTGCCCCGCACGCCGGTGGCACAGGTGGACTGGATCAGAAATACATCACTGCCGCGGACGGTCTCATAGAAGGAGACAAAGCTTTCGCCGTCGGAGAACTGCCCGCACTCCGCGTTGCCCAGGGGCACGTCCAGGGCGCCGCAGATGGCCTTGGCCAGCTGTACGTTGGAGCTTCCTGCGAAAATTTTGATGTCCTTGCCGTGTGAAATCATAATTCTCTACTCTCCTCTGCTGTCGAATAAGCATCGCTCAGCCGTCTATAGTTTTCACTTGTTCGGAAAAAGAAAAAGCGTACCGCAGTACAATCTATTCTCATTATAGCAAACAAGCCGGGAAAATCCACTGTTTTTCCCGTTTTTTTTAGGGCTCGTCCGGTTATTTCCCTGTTGCACAAATTCCAAAAGCCGTTTTCGACAAAAATAGGCGTTTCGACAACGGTTTGTCACCTCCTGCCCGGATTTTCCTCAAAAATCTTTTGGGAAAATTACATCTTTCCGTTGACAAGCTATCATCGGGCTGTTAAAATGAAAAGGCCGCTTTGAAAGGGCAGAAAGCTGGAGCCTGTCTCCACGCCCGGGAGAGCGAGCCCGTAATCAAGGAAAGAGGTGCAAACCGCATGACCGCTATTATCGTGACCGGCGGCAAGCAGTACAAGGTGGCAGAGGGAGATACCCTGTTCATCGAGAAGCTGCCTGTTGAGGCCGGCGACAACGTCACTTTCGACCAGGTTCTGGCCATTATCGACGGCGAGAAGGCCACCTTTGGTGCTCCCGTGGTGGAGGGCGCGAAGGTCGAGGCTTCCGTTGTGAAGAACGGCAAGAACAAGAAGATCCGCATTCTGAAGTACAAGCCCAAGCGCGGCTACAAGCGCTCCCAGGGCCACCGTCAGCCCTACACCAAGGTGACCATCGGCAAGATTATCGCTGGCTGATGACTACCGTCGCATTTCATATGGAGGGCGCCCGGATCGTCAGCGTCGACGTCCGGGGGCACAGCGGCTACGCTGAGGAAGGGGCCGATCTCATCTGCAACACGGTGGTGAGCGCCCTTCAGATCGTCGAGTGTACCGTCAACGATGTGCTCGGTCTGGCGGCTGCCGTCAAGATCGAGCCGGAAGAGCCCCATATCTCCCTCCATCTCCCTGGCGGCTTGTCCGAGTTGGACGAGTACACCTGCCAGAACCTGCTGACTGGCATGATGGTCTATCTGACCGATCTGCGTCAGCAATATCCTGAATATCTCACTGTAATGGAGGTGTAACACCCATGCTGAACATTTCTCTCCAGTTCTTCGCCCACAAGAAGGGCGGCGGTTCCACCAAGAACGGCCGTGATTCCGAGTCCAAGCGTCTGGGCGTCAAGCGGGCCGACGGACAGTTCGTCCTGGCCGGCAACATCCTGGTTCGTCAGCGCGGCACCAAGATCCATCCCGGCACCAACGTGGCCAAGGGCAAGGATGACACTCTGTTCGCACTGAAGGACGGCACCGTCAAGTTTGAGCGCAAGGGCAAGGACCGCAAGCAGGTCTCCATTGTCGAGCTGGCTCAGTAAGATTTGACCTGGAAACAAACGCTCTGGACATATCGTTCAGAGCGTTTTTTCGGCTCATTCCTGCTGTAGGGGAGCCGCTCTGCTGAGCGGGCGCACAATGTGCGCCCCTACGGCCTTTTCGTTCTCCGAAACGCGGGCGAATGGCATATGCTGCCTTCGCCACTGAAAAGGAGGTTTTACTATGGCATCTACCTTTGTGGATACCGCGAAGATCACCGTCAAGGCGGGCAAGGGCGGCAACGGCACCGTGGCCTTCCACCGGGAGAAATATGTGGCCGCCGGCGGCCCCGACGGCGGAGACGGCGGCCGGGGCGGAAACGTCATCCTGGTGGCGGACAACCACATGACCACCCTGATGGACTTCCGCTACCGCCGGAAGTATGCGGCGGAAAACGGCTCCGACGGCGCGGGCGCCCGCTGCTCCGGCAAGGACGGAGCGGATCTGACCATCAAGGTGCCCACCGGCACCATTGTCCGGGATTTTGAGACCCGGGAGATCATCCGGGACATGTCCGACGGACAGCCCTTTGTCCTGGCGCGAGGCGGCCGGGGGGGCTGGGGCAACCAGCACTTTGCCACCCCCACCCGGCAGGTGCCCCGGTTTGCAAAGCCGGGCCTCCCCGGGGAGACCAAGGAGGTCATCCTGGAGCTCAAGCTGCTGGCCGACGTGGGCCTGGTGGGCTTCCCCAATGTGGGCAAGTCCACATTGCTCTCTGTGGTCTCCAAGGCCCATCCCAAAATCGCAAACTACCACTTCACCACTCTGATGCCCAACCTGGGGGTGGTCTGGGTGGAGGAGGGCACCAGCTTTGTCATGGCGGACATCCCCGGCATTATCGAGGGGGCCAGCGAGGGCGCCGGCCTGGGCCATGACTTTCTCCGGCATATCGACCGGTGCCGGCTGCTGGTGCATCTGGTGGACGTCTCCGGCAGCGAGGGCCGGGATCCCATCGCCGACTTTGACGCCATCTGTGAGGAGCTGAAGCAGTATTCCCCTGAGCTGGCGGGCAGGCCCATGATTGTGGCCGCCAACAAGTGCGACCTGTGCTACGACCGGGAGCAGGTGGAGGCGTTCAAAGCCTATGTGGAGGCCAAGGGCTACCCCTGCTTTGAGATCTCCGCCGCCGCCCACCAGGGAGTAAAGGAGCTGGTCTGGGAGATTGCCAAGCGGCTAAAGGAACTGCCCCCGGTGAAGTACTACGAGCCGGAGTATGTGGAAAAGCCCAAGGAGATCAGCGTGGACACCTCCGCCGCCGCCGAGATCTGGCAGGAGGAGGGCGTCTGGTACGCCGAGGCCCCCTGGCTGGATCAGCTCATGGAGTACGTCAACTTCGACGACTACGAGAGCCGCAACTGGTTCGACCAGAAGCTCCGGGCCTCCGGCCTGTTTGAGCAGATGGAGGCCCAGGGGATCCAGGACGGGGACACCGTGGATCTGTACGGCCTGCAGTTTGAATATCAGCGGTGAACAATGGAAAAAAGAGCAAGGCAGAGGCGGAGTGTGTCCGCTTCTGCCTTGTTTGTTAGCGTTTTTCAGACAAAACACCAATAAAAGCCCGCCGCAGAAAATCTGCGGCGGGCAAATTTGATTCAGGGAAGCGCTCAGCCCACAGGCTCGTCGGAGCCGGGATCCTCAGTGGTCTCAGCGTCGCCGGCGTCCTCCTCAGTCTCGGCCTCGGCGGCCAGCGGAGCGGAGAGGGCGTCCTGGA
>CAMELY010000040.1 GCA_945926565.1 uncultured Clostridia bacterium
CCTGCTCGGCGAACTCCACCGCCCGGGTGGCCCGGCCCACAAAGACGGGCAGCACTCCGGTGGCCATGGGATCCAGGGTGCCGGCGTGGCCCACCCGGCGCTCGCCCATCAGACGGCGCAGCTTGCCGCACACGTCCATGCTGGTCCAGTCCTGGGGCTTGTCGATGATGATAATTCCGCTGGGCATGGGGTGGCTCCTTTCGTTTCTTTCAGCCTGGAGGGGGATGGCCCTCATCCGTCACGGCTTCGCCGTGCCACCTTCCCCCAGAGGGGGAAGGCTTGGGATGTGCATCCAAAAGGCTTCCCCCTGGGGGGAAGCTGGCAGCCCGAAGGGCTGACTGATGAGGGGACGATCAGAACATGTTTCCGTAAAACAGTGTTATTTCAAATTTTTCCGAACCGCCTCCAGCACCCGCCGCTCCATCTCCGCCAGGTCCACGCCGGACTGCCGGGCGCCGGAGGCGGCGGCGTGGCCGCCTCCCCCCAGCAGAGCGCAGGTGTCGGTGGCATTGAGATAGTCCGGGTCGGTGCGCAGGCTCAGCTTCCAGCTGCCGTCCGCCAGCTCCCGGAGGGTGGCGGCGGCCTTGACCCCCTCCACCTGCCGGAGCAGGGAGGAGAGCTCCTCGCTGTCCGCCTCAGAGGCACCCACCTCTTCTATATCCCGGAGAGAGGTGGCGCCGATGACCACCTTGCCGTCCTCATAGTAGTGGGCGCTCTGGAGCAGGCGGCTCTCCAGCTCCAACCGCTTGCGGCTTTTCGTCTGGAAGCAGCGCTGATTGATCTCCTTGAAGAAGTCCCCGTACTCCATCAGCTCCGCGGCGATCCGGTGGGTGGTGGGGGTGGTGTTGCTGTAGACAAAGCAGCCGCAGTCGGTGGAGATGGCCAGATACAGGGCCTTGGCGATCTCCCCGTCCATGACCCCCATCTCTTCCTTGCAGACGCGGTAGATCACCTCGCCGCAGGCGGCGGCGGAGGCGTCCAGGCAGAGGTTGGGGGCGTAGTGCTCATTGGAGGGGTGGTGGTCGATGCAGAGCTCCGCCTTGCCCTTATACCCCTCAAACTCGGGGGGAAACAGATTCTCCGTGGCGATGTCCACCGCCACAATGTGCTCGGGGACATAGTCCTCCGGGGCGAACCAGGGCTGAATATCCCCCAGATAGGTGGCGGTGACCCCCAGATTGGGGGCAACCCAGACGGTCTTGCCCTTTTTCCGCAGGGCGGCGCACAGGGCGGCGGCGCAGCCTAACGTGTCCCCGTCGGGACGGATGTGGGTGAGAATAAGGAAGTTGTCCCGCTCCAGCAGCCAGCGGGCGGCCTCACGTTCTGTCATGCTCTTTGGCCTCCAGGTCGTTCATCAGCTGAATGATCTTGGCGCCCTCGCCAATGGAGTTGTCCAGGATAAACTGGAGCTCCGGGGTGTGGCGCAGATTGAGGGCCCGGCTCAGCTCCCGGCGGAGGTAGCCGGAGGCGGACTTCAGGCCCCGGCGGATCTCCTTCTCATCCCCCTGATCCAGGGAGCTGATAAAGACCTTGCAGGAGCCCAGATCGCTGGCGGTGTCCACCCGGACGATGGACAGCAGGTGGCCGCCCACCCGGGGATCCTTCACCGTCCGCAGCAGGGCGGACAGCTCCCGCTGAATGTCCTCGTTGATGCGGCCCAAACGATAGCTTGGCATAGTGTTCTCCTTTTCCTTCCGGAATGACAGGTGCAGGAGGCAGGAGCACCGTTGTGCCTGTTCTGCCTCCTGCACCGGGGTTTTGGTATGGGGTTGTAGAGGCCGTTCATGAACGGCCCCTGGTGACAGCTCCTTGTCACACGTCAGCCTCGCAGAGTTCCGCCAGCTTGCTGGCGGAATCAAATGAAATCCGTTTTTCGGACGGACATGTGCCGGCCGAAAAACACAGGGAGGCCGGGAGTGTGCCCGTAAGGGCGCGCGGTTCGGCCGCACACTCCAAGAAAATGCTTGCATTTTCTTGGAAGAGTTTATGCCTCCACCTGCTCCATCTGGAAGCACTCGAAGATGTCGCCCACCTTGATGTCGCTGAACTTCTCCAGGCCGATGCCGCACTCGAAGTTGGTGGCGACCTCCTTCACGTCGTCCTTGAACCGGCGGAGAGAGGCGATGGAGCCCTCGTGGATGACCACGCCGTCCCGGACGAGCCGGATCTGGGCGTTGCGGACAACCTTGCCCTCCTTGACGTAGCAGCCTGCGATAATGCCGGCGCCGGTGATCTTGTAGACCTCCCGGACCTCCACACGGCCCAGCTCCACTTCCTTGAACTTGGGGGCCAGCATGCCCTTCATGGCCGCCTCGATCTCCTCGATGCAGTCGTAGATGACCCGGTACAGCCGCACGTCCACCTTGTCCCGCTCGATCATGGTGCGGGCCACGTTGTCCGGACGGACGGAGAAGCCCACGATAATGGCGTTGGAGGTGGCGGCCAGCATGACGTCGCTCTCGTTGATGGCGCCCACGCCGGAGTGGATGACGTGCACCCGCACCTCGTCGTTGGACAGCTTCTCCAGATTCTGGCGCACTGCCTCGGCGGAGCCCTGGACGTCGGCCTTGACGATGACCTTCAGCTCCTTCACCTCGCCCACCTGGATCTGGTCGAACAGGTCGTCCAGGCTCACCTTCTTGGCGGCGGGGGCGGAGAGGGCGTCCTTCTTCTCCTGCTTGCGCTGCTCGGCCAGCTCCCGGGCCATCCGCTCGTCCGCCACGGCGTAGAAGTCGTCGCCGGCGGAGGGCACCTCGGCCATACCGGTGATCTCCACCGGCACAGAGGGGCCGGCGGCCTTGACGGGCTTGCCCCGGTAATCGGTCATGGCGCGGACACGGCCCACGGCGGTGCCGGCGATGATGATGTCGCCCTGCTTGAGGGTGCCGTTCTGCACCAGCAGGGTGGCCACAGGGCCGCGGCCCTTGTCCAGACGGGCCTCCACCACGGCGCCCCGGGCGGCCCGGTTGGGATTGGCCTTCAGCTCCCGCATCTCGGCCACCAGCAGCACGTTCTCCAGCAGGTCGTCGATGCCCTCGCCGGTCTTGGCGGAGATGGGGCAGATAATGGTGTCGCCGCCCCAGTCCTCAGACAGCAGGCCGTACTGGGTCAGCTGCTGCTTGATGTTCTCGGGGTTGGCGTTGGGCAGATCCATCTTGTTGATGGCCACCACGATGGGGATCTCGGCGGCCTTGGCGTGGTTGATGGCCTCCACCGTCTGGGGCATAATGCCGTCGTCGGCGGCCACCACCAGGATGGCGATATCGGTGACCATGGCGCCCCGGGCGCGCATGGCGGTAAAGGCCTCGTGGCCGGGGGTATCCAGGAAGGTGACCACCTTGTCCCGGCCGGTCTCCTCGTCCTTGCCCACCGTCACCTGATAGGCGCCGATGGCCTGGGTGATGCCGCCCGCCTCGCCGGCGGTGACGTTGGTGGAGCGGATATAGTCCAACAGGGAGGTCTTGCCGTGGTCGACGTGGCCCATGACCACGATGACCGGGGGACGGGAGACCAGATCCTCCTCCTTGTCCTCGGCGGTGTCGATCAGCTTCTCCTCGATGGTGACGACAACTTCCTTTTCCACCTTGCAGCCCATCTCCTCGGCCACAATGGCGGCGGTGTCGAAGTCGATGATCTCGCTGAGAGAGGCCATGACGCCCATCTTCATCAGCTCTTTCACCACGCTGGCGCCGGTCTTCTTCATCCGGCTGGCCAGCTCGCCCACCGAGATCTCGTCAGGGATCTGCACCTTCACCGGGGCCTTTTTGGCCACCTCCTGCTGGAGCCGGCGCATCTGCTGCTTCTGCTCCTCCTGGCGGCGCTTGGCGCCCTGAGCGCCCTTGCGCTTTTGCTGGCTGCGGTTGCTCTTGAGCTTCTGCTTGCCCTGCTGCATCTTGTCCGCCTTGTCGGGGGCCAGCTCATCCAGACGGGCGTCATACCGGTCCAGGTTGACGTCGGCGCTCTTGCGGGTGTTGACCACCTTTTTCTGAGGCACCCGGCTCACCGAGGCGTCCGCCGGAGCGGCCTCCTCCTGGGCGGGGGCAGCGGCAGGCTGCTGCTCCTGGGGCTTGGCCGGCTGCTGGGCCTTGGGCTGCTGCTTCTGGGCAGGCGCGGGGGCGGGCTTCTGGCCGGCCTTGGGAGCCGGAGCGGCCGCCTTGGGGGCGGCGGGGGCCAGCACCTCCTCCAGGCTGGAGACCTGGTTGTGCTGGGTCAGATACTCAAAGATCAGGGAGAGCTCCATCTCGTTGAGGGCAGCCATATGGCTGGAGGGAGTCTGAGCGTATTTGGTCAGAATTTCCGTGATCTTTTTGGAGCCCACAGACTTGCCCTTGATCTTAAAATCCTTGGCTACCTCGTGGACTCTGTACTTCATGTCAATACCCAAATGGGACACCTCCTATAATTGAAGGCCTGTGCCAACGGGAAAGCCCCGCAACCTGCGGGACATTCCCGCTGGCACAAACAAACGGTTGAAACACATCTCTTACTTGCCGGGCCGGCTGTGCTTGCCCGGCTTGACCGCCTTGCGGTGGGCGATCTTGTCGCGCTTTTCGGTGAGCGCCTCCAGGACGGGGGCGTGACGGGGGTCAGCCTCCGCCATCTTTTGAGCAAAGGCCAGGGCCATGCCCAGGTCGGTGACGGCGGCGGCAGCGCACTGCTCCCAGCCCAGGGCTGCTCCCAGAGCGGCTTTATCACTCTCCAGGTACAGGATGGGCAGCCGCCCCTGGGAGCGCAGCTCCATCCGGCGGACGGTATTCTCCCCCGCGTCGGCGGCCAGCAGCAGCAGCCGCACCTTGCCGGCCTGGAGGGCGGCGAGCACCCCGTCCTCTCCGGCGGCCAGCTTGCCCGCCCGCTTGGTCAGGCCCAGAAATCCCAGCGGCTCACACATGGGGCGCCTCCATCTGGGCCTCCAGGGCCTCGTATACCTCTGGGGGAATGGGGGTGGAGAAGGCCCGCTCCAGAGCCTTGCTCTTCCGGGCCTTGGCCAGGCACGCCGGACTGGGACAGACATAGGCCCCCCGGCCCGGCTTCTTGCCCCGGAAGTCCAGGGAGATCTCCCCCTCCGGGGAGCGAACCACCCGGATCAGCTCCCGCTTGGCTTTCATCTCCCGGCAGCCCAGACATTGGCGCATGGGGATCTTTTTCGGCATGGCTTACGCCTCCTTCTCCGCCCTTGCGGACGGCTTACTCTTCCTCAGCGAAGAGGCTTTCGTCCTCCTCCTCGTCGGCAAACAGGGCGTCCGCCTCTGCCTCCGCCTGGGCGGCGCCGGAGACGCTCTTGATGTCAATCTTGAAACCGGTGAGCTTGGCGGCCAGGCGGGCGTTCTGGCCCTCCTTGCCGATGGCCAGGCTGAGCTGATCGTCGGGGACGATGACCCGGCAGCTCTTGCCCTCCTCCAGGGTCTCCACGCTGACCACATCGGCGGGGGAGAGGGCGGCGGCCACATACTGGACGGGATCCTCGCTGTACTTAATGATGTCCACCTTCTCGCCGTGGAGCTCCTCCACAATGGCGTTGACCCGCTGGCCCCGGGTGCCCACGCAGGCGCCGATGGGGTCTACCTCCGGGTTGTTGGACCAGACGGCCATCTTGGTGCGGCTGCCCGCCTCCCGGGCGATGGACTTGATCTCCACCGTGCCGTCGAAGATCTCGGGCACCTCCAGCTCAAACAGCCGCTTGACCAGGCCGAAGTGGGTGCGGGAGATGAGCACCTTGGTGCCCCGGGTGTCCCGGCGAACCTCCACCACATAGACCTTGATCCGGTCGCCCTCCTTGTAGGTCTCCCCCTTGACCTGCTCGTTGGCGGTGAGCAGGGCGTCGGTGGTCTCCTTGCCGGAGCCGATGCGCACATGCAGGGCGCCGGTGCGGGGATCGATGCGGGAGACGGTGCCGGTGATCAGCTCCTGGGTCTTGGTGTTGAACTCGTCAAACACCATGTTCCGCTCCGCCTCCCGGATGCCCTGGATGATCACCTGGCGGGCGTTCTGGGCGGCGATGCGGCCCAGGTTCTTGGTCTTGATCTCGCTGGAGACCACGTCGCCCAGCTGCACCCGGGGCAGCACCTTCCGGGCCTCCTCCAGGGAGATCTCGGTGCAGGGGTTATCCACCGTCTCCACCACGTCCCGGCGGACGATCATCCGCAGCAGGTTCTTCTCCGGGTCGGCCTGGATAAAGATGTTCTCCCCGGCGCCCTCATGATCCTTCTTGTAGGCGGCAACCAGGGCCTGGGTGATCTTCTCCAGCATATATTCCTTCTTGATGCCCCGCTCCCGCTCCAGCAGGTCGAGGGCCAGGAAAAAGTCCTGGGCGTCCTCTTCGGGCGTCGGGCCTTTCTTCTTTGTCATTCTCTTGGCCATTATCCTTCACTCCTTATTGAAATCCATGCAAAGGTTCGAATTAAAAGCTGACGTACAGGCGAACCAGGGCGGTCTCCTTTTTGGGGAAGACCCGGTCCGTGCCGTCCGCCATGGTCAGGGTCACATCTCCCTGGTCATAGCCCTTGAGCACGCCGTGAAACTCCTTGCGGCCCTCCACCGGGCGGTACAGCCGCACCTCTACCTCATGGCCCAGGAAAGCCGCAAAATGCTCCGGCTTTTTCAGGGGCCGGTCGGCGCCGGCGGAGGAGACCTCCAGCACATAGCTTCCCTCGATGGGGTCGGCCACATCCAGGGCGTCGGAGAGAGGACGGCTCACCGCTTCGCACTGATCCACGCTCACCCCGCCGGGGCAGTCGATATAGATCCGCAGAAACCAGGTGCCCGCCTCCCGGACGTACTCCACATCCCACAGGGTGCAGCCCGCCGCCTGGACAAAGGGAAGGGCCAGCTCAGCGGCCACGGCAGTCACTTTTTTCATGGTGTACACCTCAAAATGCTGAAAAGAAAGAGCGGGGCAAGCCCCACTCTCAGGTTGATACTATCATTGATAAGTGCAGTATAGCATTGTCCTTCGCAGAATGCAAGGATATTTTGGATTTTCCCTCTGTCAGAAGTGACAAATTTATCCTCTTTCCCATAAGATAGAATAAAAAACAGGAGGGATGCGCCATGCAGGAGAACAATCGCCCCGAGCTGGAGGACGCCCAGCGGTTCCGCCGGGTCTGGCAGCGGGTTCAGGGGGGCCGGGAGGAGGCGGAGCTTGCCGCCGCGGAGGAGGCTGCGCTGCCGGTTCCGTCCTCCGGCCCCTGGGAGCCCACCGCCTTTCTCCAGGACGCCATCGTCCGCTCCCGGCTCCGGGGCAGCGCCTACCGCCAGTGGGGGCGGCTGGCACCGCTGGCAGGGCTGACGCTCAGCCAGGCCAGGCGTCTCAACGCCGCCCTGCTTCTGCTCCGGGGCATCCGGACGGTGCCGCCGGTACAGACTCCGGGGCAACGCTGGGCCAGCCTGGAGGAGAGCTGCCGGCAGCTCTTTCTCTGGGAGCGCAGGGAGGAGGCAGGGTATCGGGTGGCGCTGGGCCGCACGGGCGATCCGGAGCTGCAGGCCCTGTTCCGGGAGCTGGCGGGAGAGTGCGCCATTCAGCAGCAGCGGCTGCGGGGGATATTGGAGGAGATTTTGGAGTAGACACAAGGGGGAGCAGGCAAAACAAAGCCGCCCGGAGATCCGAGCGGCTTTTTCAGCAGCGGGAGAAGGATTCGAACCCTCACATACAGAGTCAGAGTCTGCTGTGCTACCCTTACACAATCCCGCTAAATACAGTTTTCTGTCGTCTTGCTGACGACTTTTATTATTATATCCATTTTCTCTCTGTTGTCAAGGCCTATTTCCCGATTTTTTCAATTTCCTATTTTCCGCCCCTGTGGTAGAATAGAGCACACAGTATTTTTTACAGAGGAGGGCGTAATATGGATTGGGAGAGCCTGCGGCAGACCTGTGAGCAGTGCCATAACTGTCCCCTGGGAGAGACCCGCACCAATCTGGTGTTCGGGGACGGCAATCCCAGGGCCAAGCTGATGCTGGTGGGCGAGGGCCCGGGCCAGCAGGAGGATCTCTCCGGCGTCCCCTTTGTGGGCCCGGCAGGGCAGCTGCTGGACCGGATGCTGGAGATCATCGACCTGGACCGGAGCCGCTACTATATTACCAACATCGTCAAATGCCGCCCGCCCCACAACCGGGATCCTCTGGCCCAGGAGCAGGACGCCTGCATCGGCTATCTGCGCACCCAGACCCGGCTGATCCGCCCCAAGCTGATTGTCTG
The DNA here is from genome assembly GCA_945926565.1 of uncultured Clostridia bacterium. Classification (GTDB taxonomy): domain Bacteria; phylum Bacillota; class Clostridia; order Oscillospirales; family Oscillospiraceae; genus Onthomonas. Next base: position 8,195 of record CAMELY010000040.1, read on the forward strand.
CCTGGGCCGCATCGCCGCCATGCGGCTGATCCGTCCGGACTACCGGATCACCCGGGAGCACGGCCAGTGGGTGCAGAAGGGGGACTTCTGGATGACCGCCATCTATCACCCCTCCGCCCTGCTCCGGGACGAGAGCAAGCGGCCGGAGGCCTTTGACGATCTCATCGGCATCCGGGACAAGATCCGGGAAGTCTGCCCGGAGATCTACGGAGACCGGCCGGCGGACTGAAATACGGCCCGGAAAGGATTGTCTATCAATTTGAAGCAGGACTGAAAGTTTAAGAAGCCCTCCGCAGGAGTTTTGTTGCGTCAGCAACAAAATAAAACGAAATCCGTGCTTTTAGCCGGACCTGTGCCGGCAAAAAGCACACAGGGAGGCCGGGAGTGTGCCCGTAGGGCGCGCGGTTCGGCCGCATAATTCCAAACAAATGCTTGCATTTGTTTGGAGATCCTGCCGCACCCCGTCGCATTTCGCCGCATAGGCTGGACTATCCCCGTTTTTCTGCCGGCCGGGTATAATCCCGCCGCCCTTGGGGAGAATGAAAGTACCTCGTTACATAGGATGTGTGACGGGTAGATTTGATTCGGCGGAGTGTGAGATTGTGGATACCAGCGTCAGAAGAGGAGACATTTTTTACGCCGACCTGAGCCCGGTGGTGGGCAGCGAGCAAGGCGGCGTCCGGCCCGTGCTGATCATTCAGAACGACATGGGCAACCGGCACAGCCCCACGGTGATCGCGGCGGCCATTACCTCCCAGCTCAATAAAGCAAAGCTGCCCACCCATATCGAGCTGATCGACCAGCACTGCGGCCTGACCCGGGACTCGGTGGTTCTGCTGGAGCAGATCCGCACCCTGGATAAGCGGCGGCTGCGGGAGCGGATGGGCCATCTGGACGAGGCAATGATGGAGGAGGTAGACACCGCCATCGCCGTCAGCTTCGGCCTGCGCCCCCGGGAGCGGGAGGTATAAATTCAGCGCCAGCACAGCCCGGCAGAAGCGGGTATGTGCTGGCGCTTTTTTGGCAAAAAAGCTCATACAGAGATCATCGGTGTGAGACGGTTCCTGTATACGCCGTAGGGGAGGGCCTCTGTGCCCTCCCTTCTCGCGAACTGCTTCGGGCGGACTCCATTTCTCACAGATGAAACTGCAGCAGATAGTGCTCCGGCAGAAAATACAGCTTGTTCCGGGCCAGCGGCCGGCTCTCCTCGTCCCGGAGGATGACCTCCATCAGAATCATAGGCCGGCCCTCCTCAATTTCTAGGAAGGTCTTCTCCATCTCGTTGGCGAAGATCAGCTTGATGACCAGATCCCACTGCTGGGCGGCCTCAAAGATGACCTGGGTGGAGAGCTGCTCAATCGCCCCCTCCTGAGACAGATCCACATTCAGCTCCTTGAACACCGCCACCGGAATCTGGGTGAAGGCGTATCCGATGGCCTGGCCGGCGGAGCGGTAGACGATGTCGCAGGCCAGGACAATGTCCGTCTTGTCCAGAGACAGCTTGGTTCGGGCAATGTCGGTGGGAGCGTTGTAGTTGTACTGGATCTGAATCTGATCCACCTTCTGCCGGGCCAGGTCGATGAGGGGATTTTTGTGCTTGTCCGGGGCCAGGGGCTTTTTCTGAGGCGCCACCAGCGTCTCCCGGCCCTGAGAGCGGACGATCAGCCCGTCCTCCGCCAGAATGGCCAGGGCCTGGCGAAGGGTGTTGCGGCTGACATGGTACTTTTCCGCCAGAGCGGTCTCTCCCGGCAGCGCCTCGTTCTCCCGATAGACGCCGGAACGAAGGTCAGAATACAGGGAATTGTAGACCGCCACATAGGCTGGCATTTTGCTTCCGGTCAGTGTCTGCTTCATCGCTGGCCCCTCCTTTTCCGCTTTGCAGGTTTTTGCAGTTATTTTATTATAGCACACCTCCCGCCCGGGTACAAGTTGAACAAGCAGCTGTGCAAACAGTCTTTCAGTACCTGCCAAAATCATTTTGAGAGCTCTGTCCGTTTTTCGCTTATTCCCAAAAGACAGCCTGCTTTTTG
>CAMELY010000041.1 GCA_945926565.1 uncultured Clostridia bacterium
ACCTGACCCCAGCACAGATTTTTATCACCGAGGCGGACGGCAGCTACCGGGAGGTCCAGCTGTGATCTATCTGGACAGCGCCGCCACCGCGCTGCAAAAGCCGCCTCAGGTGGCCCGGGCCATGGTCTGGGCTACACAGCACTGCGCCAGTCCGGGCCGGGGCAACTACGCCGCCGCTGCTCAGGCGGCAGAAACTGCCTTCCAGTGCCGGACTGCCCTGGCTGAACTGCTGGGGGCGGCCGGGCCGGAGCGGGTGATCTTCACCTCCAGCGCCACCCACGGACTGAACATTGCCATCCGGAGTCTTGTTCAGCCGGGAGACCGGGTGGTGATTTCCGGCTATGAGCACAACGCTGTTACCCGAACGCTGGCCAGCATCCCGAATCTTGACCAGCAGGTGGCGGTGGGACGGCTCTTTGACCCGAAAGCGGATCTGGAGGCCTTTGCCCAGGCACTGGAGCGGCCCACCCGTGCTGTCATCTGCACCCATGTCTCCAACGTCTTTGGCTATATTCTCCCGATTTCAGAGATTGCCCAGCTCTGCCGGGCGCGGCAGATTCCTCTGATCGTGGACGCCAGCCAGAGCGCCGGCATTCTGCCGGTGGATCTGGAGGGGTGGGGAGCGGAATATGTGGCACTCCCGGGGCACAAGGGCCTCTGCGGGCCCCAGGGCATTGGGGTGCTGCTGTGCGGAAAAAGCAGCAATCCGGTCCCTCTGCTCACCGGAGGCACCGGCAGTGAATCCCTGCTTCAGGCTATGCCGGATTTTTTGCCAGACCGTCTGGAGGCGGGAACCCACAACCTGCCCGGCATTGCCGGCCTGCTGGCCGGTGTCCGCTTTATCCGGCAGCAGGGGCCGGAGCGTCTGCTGAGAGGGGAGCAGACACTGATCCGCCAGCTCAGGGCACAGCTGTCCAAAGTTCCCGGACTGGAGCTGATCTGTCCGGAAGACCCTGCGCTGGCTACCGGAGTGCTCTCCTTTCGGCTGGCGGGACAGGACTGTGAGGAGACCGCCGAACGGCTGGGGCGCCGGGGCATTGCCCTGCGGGCGGGGCTGCACTGCGCCCCCCTTGCTCACCGGACGGCGGGGACATTGGAGACCGGGACCATCCGGGCCAGCGTCTCACCCTTTAACCGCCCGGAGGAGCTGCGGGCGCTGGCCGGAGCCCTGAGACAGATGACAGAAAAATAGAGACAGATGCGCTTGCCAAGCTGTGGCTTTGGGAGTATACTATACTTGTTATCGTGGGGATTTTCTTAGCATTTTGATGCCGATCTTCCTCCGAATTCCCGATTCTGCCCCCTTCGGCAGGGCGGAATGTTCCGGATGCAGTTTATGCCGCCGGAAAAGCCGCACCAATTGACAGGCGCATCTTTCCGATCGGAGTGACAGATATGTCCACTTTTTCTTCTCTCATTCAACAAATTGCCGGCTTTGACGGCATTCAGCAGGCGCTGCGCTATATCCAGACCATCGAGTTTTCCGATTTGCTGGACGTGGCGATCATCGCCTATATCTTTTATCAGCTGATTCTGCTCACCAGGCACTCTCAGGCTGGTCAGGTTCTGAAGGGTGTCATTCTGGTCATCGCCCTGCTCTGGCTGTCTGATCTGTTCAATCTCCATGTGCTGAATTTCATTTTGGACAGCGTGGTTCAGGTGGGCTTCCTGGCCTTGATTGTCGTCTTTCAACCGGAGATCCGGCATTTCCTGGGTCAGGTGGGCAGCGGCAATATGAAGCGCTTTTTCCGATATCAGGGAGATTCCAGCGCGCTGGAATCCGCCATTACCGAGACGGTCAGCGCCTACCGGGACATGTCCCGAAATAAGGTCGGCGCCCTGACAGTCTTTGAGCGCACCAGCATTCTCAACGACTGCGTCCGCACGGGAACCGCCCTGGACGCAGAGGTGTCCGGAGAGCTGCTGAAGAACATCTTCTATCCCAAGGCGCCCCTCCATGACGGCGCCGTCATTATCCGGGAGGGCCGGATTGTGGGGGCCGGCTGCGTGCTGCCCCTGTCCGGCAACAGCAATATCAGCCGTGAACTGGGCACCCGTCACCGGGCGGGCCTGGGCATCACAGAGCACACGGACGCAGTCGTCGTCATCTGCTCCGAAGAGACCGGCTCCATCTCAGTCGCCGCTGAAGGGATGCTCAAGCGGCATCTGGCTCCGGAGACGCTGGAGCGGCTGCTGCGCAATGAACTGCTCACTGCCCAGGAGGAAAAAAGGAGCTATGGCGCCGCCTCCCTGGACACGCTGCTGTCTGTGCTGCGCAGAGGCAAAAAGGAGGATGGGGACCATGTGGAGTAAGTTTCGCGACAGCCGGATCTTCTATGCTTTGCTGGCCCTGCTGGCGGCCATCGTCTGCTGGCTGTATGTAGATCTGGCACGAACCCCGGACGCCAATGTGCCCATCAATGGAATTCCGGTCTCGTTTATCGGAAAGGAGACATTGCAGGAGGAAGGACTGCTGCTGCTGGACGAGCAGCCAACCATCAATATTGTCGTCTCCGGCCCCCGCAGCGTCATTACCAAGCTGAACCGAAACAATATCACGATCACTGCGTCTGTCTCCAGCATTACGGAGGCTGGCGTTTACAGCTTGGACTGCTCGATCAACCTGCCCAGCTCCGTCGTCAGTGCCAGTTCGAAATCGGTACGCGTCGCCTCCAGAAGCGCCACTGCTGTGGATGTGACGGTGGTGAAAATGGTCAGCAAGACCATCCCCATCCAGCCGGAGTTCACCGGAACGGTGGCAGAAGACCGGTTCTATGACGAGGGCAGCTTTGCCCTGCAGCAAAGGGAGATGGAGATCAGCGGCGAAGAGAGCGCGGTCAACGCGGTCAGCTATGCAAAGGTGGTCCTGAGCGAGACCAATCTGACCGACACCTGGACTGGATGGCTGGATGTGATCCTCTGTGACCAGGAGGGGCAGGAGCTTAAGCCGGACAACCTGTCTATGGAAGTCACCTCTATTTCCGCGACCTTCTTTGTGGAGTGTACGAAGGAGATTCCCTTGAAGGTCACACTGACCTCCGGCGGCGGCGCAACTGCGGAAAACGCCCAGTACACCATTGATCCTCCCTCCATCACCGTCTCCGGCCAGGAGGTTGTCCTGGACAATATGGATGAGCTGAACCTGGGAACGGTGGATTTGAGCCAGGTGATCACCACGGGGGAGTATCAGTTTGACATTCAGCTGCCATCCGGCGTCAGCAGCATGGACGATGTCACAACCGCAACGGTTCAGGTCAGTATCAGCGGCCTGGAGACCCGCCGAATTGTGACCTCGAATATTCAGCTGATCAACGCGCCGGACGGGCACCGCTACAGCTACGACGACCTGGAGGTCCGGGTGCGCGGCAAGGCGGAGGATTTCAAGATGCTGATGAATGAGGATGTGCAGGTCACGCTGGATCTGTCCCAGGTGGAGGTGGTGGACGGCACTACAGTCACTGTTCCCGCCCAGGTTGAGATCATCGGGATTTCCGAGTTGGGCGTGCTGGGCACCTACAGTGTAAATGTCACAGTGGAAAGCGCTGAAGAGCCTGTTATGCCGGAGGAGACACCCTGAGATGCCTTGCGGAATCTCTTTACAGCGTCACCGTCTTTTGATATAATAAGCATTCAAACGTCAGTTATGAAGAAGGGATGATCCCGGATGCTCAACAGTATGACCGGCTACGGCCGAGCAGAAGCGATGCTTCACCAGCATTCCATTGTGGTAGAGGTGCGAAGCGTCAACAACCGTTATCTGGACTGCAATGTCCGGCTGCCCCGTATCTACGGGTGTGCCGAGGACGCAGTTGTCTCCGCAGTGAAGGAGTCTGTCTCCCGGGGCAAGGTGGATGTCAATGTCACCGTGGACACCGCCGGGGGAGAGGCAGTCACTGTCTCGCTGAATCAGCCGGTGGCCGCCGGATATCTCAAGGCGCTGCGGGAGATGGGGGAGACCTTTGGACTGCGGGAGGATATCTCTGTCTCTCTGCTCTCCCGGTTCCCCGATGTGTTCCGGGTGGAGAAGGTGCCGGAAAATCTGGAGCAGCTCACCGAGGACATTGGAGCGGTCACCCGCATGGCCCTGGCCGATTTCAACGCCATGCGTGCCCGGGAGGGAGAGAAGCTGGCGGCTGACCTGCTGAGCCGGCTGGATACCCTGGAGGCCCAGACCCTTCAGGTGGAGGCCCGCTCACCGGAGACGGTGGCGGCCTACCGGGAACGGCTTACCGACCGAATCCGTGAGGTGCTGGAGGACAAGCAGATCGACGAGAGCCGGATCCTCACCGAGGCGGCGATCTTTGCCGACAAGGTGGCTGTCGCCGAGGAGACGGTGCGCCTGCACAGCCATATCGCCCAGTTCCGGGACATGGTAGCCAAGGGCGGCGTCATCGGACGCAAGCTAGACTTCCTGATTCAGGAGATGAACCGGGAGACCAATACCACCGGCTCCAAGTGCAACGATCTGGCCCTGTCCACGATTGTGGTGGATATGAAGGCCGAACTGGAGAAAATCCGGGAACAGGTTCAGAATGTGGAGTGAGAGAAGGGGGCGGGTACCTTGCAGCTGCTGAATATCGGCTACGGCAATATGGTCTCGGCTGACCGGATTCTGGCCATCGTCAGCCCGGACTCGGCCCCCATCAAACGAATCATTCAGGAGGGACGGGATCAGGGCCGGCTGATCGATGCCACTTATGGGCGCCGAACCCGCTCTGTCCTGATCACTGACACCGACCATGTGATTTTGTCCGCCCTGCTCCCGGAGACCATCTCCGGCCGTCTGGAGGGCAAAGAGGCCAGTAAGGAGGAAGAAGATGGGGAAAACTGCTAAGAAGGGACATATTGTTGTCATCTCCGGCCCGTCCGGCGTGGGAAAAAGTACCGTGATTGCCGAGGTACGCAATCAGCGCTCCAGTCTCACCTTTTCCATCTCTTATACAACGCGCCAGCCCCGTCAGGGTGAGGAAAATCATGTCCACTACCACTTTGTGGACAAAGAGACCTTTCAGCGTATGATTGATCAGGGGGCATTTCTGGAGTACGCCAGCTATCAGGGCAATTTCTATGGGACGGCCCGTGCCGATGTGGAGCAGCTGACGGACGCCGGATTTGACGTCCTGCTGGACATTGAGGTTCAGGGCGGCGCCACGGTTCGCCGGGTCTGCCCGGAGGCCACCTTGATTTTTGTCATTCCGCCCTCCTTTGGAGAGCTCTCCCGTCGGCTCCACGGCCGCCAGAGCGAGAGCGAGGAGGTTATTCAGGGCCGCCTTGCCCGGGCCCGGGAGGAATACCGGGAGATCCCCAATTACGACTACCTGGTGGTCAACGACAAGGTGCCTCAGGCGGCGGAGGAAGTGCTCGCCATTTTGAAAGCCCAGGATTGCCGGGTATCCAACCGGCTGGAATTAGTGAAGGGAGATATAAGTCTATGATTCTCTATCCGATGAATGAGCTGCTGCAGGATAAGATCAGCAGCCGCTATGAGCTTGTCAACCTGGTGGCCCATCGGGCCCGGGAGATTGCCAGCGCTGAGACCAACGAGGAGCCGCTGACTGAAAAGCCGGTCACTATGGCCCTGAACGAGGCCCGTGCCGGCATCCTGGTCAAGGATACGGAACCGGCTGCGGAGCAGTGAATCAACCCAATATTGCTGCGGCATAAGGCAAGGGGCAGAGGGGACCATGCGCCCCGGGTGCGCTCTTGCCTTTGCGCATATCCAGGGCTGTATGGGCGGCGATGCCGCTGTACGGTTTGAATCGGAAAGGAGGCGCCGGATTGGGGCAGGAGCTGTGCTGCAAGGTGGCGGTGTCTGCCGCTACCTATGCCATTGACAAACCCTATACCTATCTGGTGCCGGACAGCTTTTCCGAAACACTGGCCCCGGGCATGCGGGTAATCGTCCCCTTTGGCCGAGGCAACCGCCGGTCCGAGGGAGTCGTTTTGGAGATTCGCCGGGAGGCAGCCAGCCAACGGCTGAAATGCCTCAGTGCTATTCTGGACGAGTCCCCGGTGATTGACCCGGCGGGCATCCGGCTGGCTCTCTGGATGCGGGAGCGCTATTTTTGCACCGTTTATGACGCCGTCAAGGCGATGCTCCCTGCAGGATTGTACTATAACCTGCAGGACTGCTATCAGATTGCCCATGGGATGAACCGGGAGACTGCCGCCCAGGCGGCAGAGGGAATTCCCATGGCCGGCCGGGTGCTGGAGCTGATCTTTAGCTCCGGCGGCCGGATCAGCCGCAAGGAGCTGAGGGAGGCTTTCGGCCCAACCGACCCCTCCAAAGCCCTCAACAGTCTGCTGGAGGCGGGAATTCTCACCCTGGAAACCAGCGCCCAGCGGGGCGTGGGAGACAAGAGCGAGGAGATCGCCCTTCTTGCAATGCCCCGGGAGGAGGCGGAGGAGCTGGTCTCCAAGGGCCGCTCCAAGCTGCGGAAAGCAGTGGTTCAGCTGCTGGCCGACGTGGGCTCTGCGTCCGCCAAGGATATCACCTATTTTACCGGAGCCCGGAGGAAAACCCTCCATGAGCTGGAGGAGATGGGGGTCATCACCCTCTATACCCGTGAGGTGTTCCGACGCCCGGAGCTGGAGCAAGTGGAGCCTCAGCCCAGGCCGGTGCTCAATCCGGAGCAGCAGGCTGCCTTTCAGGGTCTGCTGAAGCTGGAGCAGTCCGGCAAAGCCAGCTGCGCCCTGCTCTACGGCGTCACCGGCTCGGGCAAGACCTCCGTGTATATCAGTCTGATCCATGAGGTGCTGGCCCAGGGAAAATCCGCCCTGGTGCTGGTGCCGGAGATCGGCCTGACCCCCCAGCTGCTGCGCCAGTTTGCCGCTCAGTTCGGCAGTCAGGTGGCCGTGCTGCACAGCTCCCTCGCCGCCGGAGAGCGGTATGACGAGTGGAAACGGGCCCGGCAGGGGAGCGCCCGGGTGGTCATCGGCACCCGCTCGGCTGTTTTCGCGCCGCTGCCTGATCTGGGCCTCATTATTCTGGACGAGGAGCAGGAGGCCAGCTATAAATCAGAAAATACCCCCCGGTATCACGCCCGGGAGGTTGCCAAATACCGCTGCGCCCAGCAGAACGCGCTGCTGCTGCTGGGCTCGGCTACCCCGTCGGTGGAGAGCATGTTTTTCGCCAGATCGGGGAAATACCACCTCTTTACCCTGGCCCAGCGCTATAACCGCCGGGCCATGCCTCAGGTGCTGATCTCAGACGCAAAAGAGGAGCTGCGGGCGGGGAATCCCACCGCCATCAGCAGCCTGTTGCGGGAGGAACTGGCGGAAAATCTCCGACGGGGAGAGCAGTCCATTCTCTTTCTCAACCGCCGGGGGGCCAGCCGGATGGTGATCTGTGCCCAATGCGGAGAAGTGCCTCAGTGCGACCGCTGCTCGGTGAAGCTCACCTACCACAGCGCCAATGGTCGGCTCATGTGCCACTACTGCGGCCACAGCGAGCCGCTGCCGGAGCGCTGCCCCCAGTGCGGCGGGGCGCTGACCTTTGTGGGCAGCGGTACTCAGAAGGTGGAGGAGGAGCTCCATGCCCTGTTTCCGGACACGCCGGTGCTGCGGATGGACGCGGATACCATCTCAGCCGCCCACACCCACCGGCAGCTGCTGCAGCAGTTTGAGCGGGAGAAAATTCCTATCCTCATCGGCACCCAGATGGTGGCCAAGGGGCTGGATTTTGAAAATGTCACGCTGGTGGGGGTCATCGACGCCGATCTCACCCTCTATGTGGACGATTTTCGGGCGGGGGAGCGCACCTTTTCCCTGCTCACCCAGGTGGTTGGCCGGGCAGGACGGGGCAGCCGTACCGGCCGGGCGGTGATTCAGACCTTCACCCCCAAAAATGAGATTATCCTCGCCGCCGCCCGTCAGGACTACGACAGCTTCTATGAGGGGGAGATTCTGCTCCGCCAATTGCGGCATTTTCCCCCCTTTGAGGATCAGTTTATTCTCACGGTGACCGGCCCAGAGGAGGGCGCCGTGCTCCGGGGCAGCATGCGCCTCCGGGACGGCCTGACCGCCTGGCAGAGGAGCCCGGTGATGGAGGGGCATCCCTTCAGCATTCTGGGGCCCGCGCCGGCCAGCGTTGTCAAGGTCAATGGCCGCTACCGATACCGGGTCACCGTCAGCGGACAGAATGACCGAGCCATGCGTAATATGATTGCACAGCTGCTGCGGGCCGCCGCGGCAGACAGACAAAACAGGGGACTGGCCGTCTTTGCCGACCTGAACCCTCAAGACTGATGATAAATTGGAGGAATTCAGCGATGATTCGAGAAATTGTAAAAAAAGGCGACCCTGTCCTGAACAAGCACTGCCATCCGGTGACCAAGTTTGACCGAAAGCTGCACATCCTGCTGGACGATATGAGAGAGACCCTGATCCACTCCGGCGGCGTGGGCCTCGCCGCTCCCCAGGTGGGCATTCTCCGCCGGGTGGTGGTGGTTATGAACGAGGAGGAGCACATCCACGAGCTGGTGAACCCGGTCATCGTCTCCACCTCCGGCGAGCAGACCGATCTGGAGGGCTGCCTCTCCCTGCCCGGCCGCTACGGCGTGGTGACCCGGCCCATGGTGGTTCGGGTGCGGGCCCAGGATCGGAATGGAAATTGGTTCGAGGTAGAGGATCAGGGGCTCACCGCCCGTTGCTTCTGCCATGAACTGGACCATCTGGACGGACATCTCTTCGACGAGCTGTGCGACGGAACCTACACCCTGGAGGAGCTGGACGCCATGGAGCAGGAGCAGCAGGGAACGGAGGAGCAGGGCTGATGCGTATTGTCTTTATGGGCACGCCGGACTTTGCCGTGCCCTCCCTGGAGCGGCTGATTGCCGACGGTCACGATATCGCCGCCGTCTACACCCAGCCGGACAAGCCGAAAAACCGGGGCATGAAGCTGACGCCTTCCCCGGTCAAAGAGGTGGCCCTGGCCCACCAGATTCCCGTGGTTCAGCCCCAGAAGCTCCGGGAGGAGGGGGTGCTGGAGACGCTGGCCGCCTATCAGCCGGAGCTGATCGTGGTAGTGGCCTATGGCAAGCTGCTGCCCAAGGCGCTGATTGACCTGCCGCCTAAGGGCTGCATCAACGTCCACTCCTCGCTGCTGCCAAAGTACCGGGGAGCCGCTCCCATCAACTGGGCGGTGATCAACGGAGAGGCCGAGACCGGCGTCACTATTATGGATATCGCCGAGGCGCTGGATGCCGGAGACATCATTTCCCAGGCAGCTACTCCCATTGACCCCAACGAGTCGGTGGAGACCCTCCACGACCGTCTGGCGGTAATGGGGGCCGAGCTGCTGAGCCGGACAGTGGTCAGCATTGCCGACGGCACAGCCCGGCGCATTCCCCAGGAGGACAGCCAGTCCACCTATGCCCCCATGCTCAGCCGGGAGCTCTCGCCCATCGACTGGAGCCGCAGTGCCCGGGAGATTCACAATCAGATCCGGGGCCTGACCCCCTGGCCTGCTACCACCATGGAGCTCTCCGGCAGCACCTTCAAGGTCTATGCCGCCGAGGAGACCGGGGAGACCACCGGCAAGCCTGCCGGTACGCTGGTGGGGACCGACAAGCGGGGCATCTGCATGGCCTGCGGCGACGGGCACGTCCTGCGGATTCTTGAAATCCAGGCCCCCGGCAAAAAGCGGATGAAGGCTCCGGACTATCTCCGGGGACATCCCATTGTTTAACATTTCTTCCCTGTTGAGGTGACCTCTCATGGATTTGACCCCAAAAGAGTATGTTGTAGATCATATCTCCGGCGATTACGCCTTTCTCCGCCGGACGGATGCTCCAGCCCCGGAGCTGAACCAGGTGGCCCTGGCCCTGCTGCCCCAGGGGCTGGAAAACGGTGACCGGCTGCGCTGGGAGCTGTTCTCCTACACCCGGCTGGACTGATGGCAGGGGAGAAGCGCGCACCCGCCTCCGCTCGGGAGGCGGCGCTGCAGGTGCTGATAGACTGCCGACGCCGGGGAGCCTGGTCGGACAGCGCCCTGTCCAGTGCCATCCGCAGGGCCGGACTGTCCTCCCGGGACGCCGCTCTGGCCAGCCAGCTCTGTTA
>CAMELY010000042.1 GCA_945926565.1 uncultured Clostridia bacterium
CGCTACAGCCTGCTGGCGGGTGGCAAGCGGATACGCCCGGTGCTGGTGCTGGCCTTCTGCGAGGCCCTGGGAGGGAAGCCGGACAAGGCCCTGCCTCTGGCGGCGGCCATTGAGATGGTGCACACCTACTCCCTCATCCACGACGATCTGCCCAGCATGGACAACGACGACTTGCGCCGGGGCCGGCCCACCAACCACAAGGTGTACGGCGAGTGCATGGCCATCCTGGCGGGCGACGCCCTCCAGGCGGCGGCCTTTGAGCAGGTGCTGTCCGCGGATCTCCCGGCCCAGCGCCGGGCGGAGGCCGCCCTGGTTCTGGCCAGAGCCGCCGGCCCGGACGGCATGGTGGCCGGTCAGGTGCTGGATATGGAAGGGGAGGAGCGGCAGCTCTCCCTGGAGGAGATCGCCCGGATGAACGGCCTCAAGACCGGCTGCCTGCTGGAGGGGGCCTGCCTGATGGGTGTGGCCGCCGCCGGCGGAACCGAGCGCCAAAAGCAGGCCGCCCGGGACTACGCCCAGGCCGTCGGCCTTGCCTTCCAGGTGCGGGACGACATGCTGGACGTCACCTCGGACGCTCAGACCATGGGCAAGAGCGTGGGCAAGGACGCTGCCCAGAACAAGTCCACCTTTGTCTCCCTGCTGGGCCTGGAAAAGTGTGAACAGGTGGTGCTGGAGCAGACGGAAAAGGCCAAGGAGGCGCTGCGGGGCATCGGGATTGAGACGGCGTTTTTTGACGCCCTGGCAGACTACCTGGCGGGCCGGGGCAACTGAGCGACCCGGAATGTGACGAAACAACGAGAGAGGAACGAGCGATATGTTTGACATTCCCCTGGGCAACCAAATTCTGGTGCTCTCCGGTCTGTCCTGGGCACTGGCCCAGGTCATCAAGGGCATTATTCAGCGCATTGTGGAGGGCACCTTTACCCTGGAACAGTTTCTGGCCAGCGGAGGCATGCCCAGCTCCCACTCTGCCCTGGTGACCTGCTGCGCCGTGACCACCGGTTTTCTGTATGGCTTTGACTCCGGCCTCTTCGCGCTGGCCTGCCTGTTTGCCATTGTGGTCATGTATGACGCCTGCCATGTCCGGCGATCCTCCGGCGAGCAGGCCAAGGTGGTCAATGAGATGCTGCGCTCCCTGCAGGAGATCCGGCCCAACATGTCCCAGCAGGAGCTGAAGGTGGTCATGGGCCACACCACGCTTCAGGTCTTTTTCGGCGCCCTGCTGGGCCTGGCCGTGGCGCTGCTGGGTGTCTGGCTGTTTTGAGACGGAGGAGCATCTGTTTGGAGGAATCTGAATCATGTGGGAGTATTTACAGAACCTCTCCCTGCCGCTGACCGATCTGACCGACAGCGAGGGGCTGGCCCTGTGCCAGCAACTGCGCAGGGATCTGGTTCAGTCGGTAGCCCAGACCGGCGGCCATCTGGCCTCCAACCTGGGGGCGGTGGAGCTGACGGTGGCCATTCACCGGGCCTACGACACCAGCCGGGACCGGGTGGTCTTTGACGTGGGCCACCAGTGCTATATCCATAAAATCCTCACCGGCCGGGCGGAGCAGATGAGCACCCTGCGCAAGTATGGGGGCATCGCCGGCTTCCCCAAGCCGGTGGAGAGCGTCCACGACGCCTTTATCGCCGGCCACGCCTCCAACTCGGTGTCGGTGGCGGTGGGCATGGCCCGGGCCAGGACCATCCGGGGCGAGGACTATGACGTGCTGGCCCTCATCGGCGACGGCGCCCTCACCGGCGGCCTTGCCTACGAGGGACTCTCCGACGCCGGCGGCAGCGGCGAGCGGATGGTGGTCATTGTCAATGACAACGGCATGAGCATCAAGAAGAACGTGGGCGGCATCTCCACCCTGCTGCGGCGGCATCATCTCAAGCCCACCTATCTGCGCTTCAAGCAGTTTTACCGGGCCTTTACCCGGAAGATCCCCGGCGGCGGACACCTCTATGCCCTGACCCACCGGATCAAAAAGGCGATCAAGGGCACTCTGCTGCCCTGCAGCATGTTTGAGGACATGGGCTTTACCTATATCGGCCCGGTGGACGGACATAACCTGAGTGAGCTGACCCGGCTGCTGAAATTCTCCAAGAGCCTGGACGGCCCGGTGCTGCTCCATGTGCGCACCATCAAGGGCAAGGGCTATCCTCCCGCGGAGCAGACCCCTGCCAATTTCCACGGGGTCAGCCCCTTCCATCCGGAGGACGGAACGCCACGCAAGCCCGCCGGGGAGAATTTTTCCGCCGTCTTTGGCCGGGTGCTGTGCCGGCTGGGAGAGCGCAACCCCAACCTCTGCGCCGTCACCGCCGCCATGGAGAGCGGCACCGGCCTCACTGACTTTGCCGAGCGGTTCCCGAAACGGTTTTTTGACGTGGGCATCGCCGAGGGCCACGCGGTGGCCATGTGCGCCGGTATGGCGAAGCAGGGAGTTGTGCCGGTATTCGCCGTCTATTCCACTTTTTTGCAGCGATCCTTTGATATGCTGATACACGACGTGGCCATCCAGAAGCTCCATGTGGTCTTCTGCGTGGATCGGGCCGGCCTGGTGGGGGAGGACGGAGAGACCCATCAGGGCACCTACGACATCTCCATGCTGGCCACCGTGCCCAATATGGTCATCCTGGCTCCGGCCAGCTTTTCCGAGCTGGAGACCATGCTCACCTGGGCGGTGGAAGAGGCCCAGGGCCCGGTGGCCGTCCGCTATCCCCGGGGCGGGGAGAACGGCTACAGCGGCAACTCCTGCCCGGAGGCCACCGTGCGGCTCCGTCCGGGAGAGGACGCCACCCTGGTGACCTACGGCACCCTGGTGGGGGAGGCCCTGGAGGCGGCCCGGCTGCTGGAGGAGAAGGGACTTTCCTGCGAGATTCTCAAGCTGAACCGGGTATCTCCCATCGACGCCGGGCCGGTGTTGGACAGCGTCAAAAAGACCAAACGCCTGGTGGTGGTGGAGGAGGTGGCCTCCCGTGGCTCTGTGGGCCGGGATCTGGCCACCCAGCTGGCGGCGCTGAATGTGCGCCTGGAGCGGGTCATCCTGCTCAACGCCGGAGACGGCTTGGTGACCCACGGCTCCGTGCCCCAGCTCCGGGCGCTGCTGGGCATTGACGCACCCCACATCGCCACTACCATTGAGGAGGCAGTTCGTTGCGTAAAATGAGATTGGATCAGGCCATGGTGCAGCAGGGCCTGGCCCCCACCCGTCAGAAGGCCCAGGCCATCATTATGAGCGGCCAGGTCTTTGTGGACGGCAAGCGGGCGGATAAATGCGGCTTTGCCCTGACAGAGGACGCCGTCATCGAGGTGCACGGCAAGACGCTGAGCTATGTGAGCCGGGGGGGCCTCAAGCTGGAAAAGGCCATGCAGACCTGGCCCATCACCCTGGAAGAGACCGTCTGTATGGACTGCGGCGCCTCCACCGGCGGCTTTACCGACTGCATGCTGCAAAACGGGGCGGGCAAGGTCTACGCCGTGGACGTGGGCTACGGCCAGCTGGACTGGAAGCTCCGGCAGGACCCCCGGGTCATCTGTATGGAGCGCACCAACGCCCGCTACCTCACCCGGGAGCAGATCCCCGACCCCCTGGACTTTGTGTCAGTGGACGTGTCCTTTATCTCCCTGGGCCTCATTCTGCCCGCCCTGCGTCCCCTGCTTCAGGAGGGGGGCCAGATGGTCTGTCTGGTCAAGCCCCAGTTCGAGGCGGGCAAGGAGAAGGTGGGCAAAAAGGGAGTCGTCCGGGATCCTGCCGTCCATCTGGAGGTGCTGGAGCAGTTTCTGACCCACGCCGCCCAGAACGACCTGACGGTGCTGGGACTGACCTACTCTCCCATCCGGGGGCCGGAGGGAAATATCGAATATCTGGGCTGGCTCCGGGCCGGGGCAGGGGAGCCCTGTGTTCCCGACCTGGCGGAATTGGTACGCCAGTCCCATGAGAGCTTGGAGAAGACGCCATGAAAGTGATACTCAGCCCCAATCCCTACCGCGACAAGGGCCTGCGGGCCGTCCGGGAGGCCCAGCGCATTCTGGAAAAGGACGGCGTGGAGAGCAGTATCTGCCTGCCCTTTCGTCCAGAGGGGAGCTATGAGCTGCCCCCGGAGGTGCAGGTGTCGGATATCCTCCAGGAGGCCCCCAAGGCGGATATGCTGATCTGCTTCGGCGGCGACGGGACGATTCTGCACTCGGCCAAGCTGGCCGCCCAGTACGATATCCCCATCCTGGGGGTGAATATGGGCAGCGTGGGCTTTATGGCGGAGCTGGAGCACGGCGAGCTCAAGCTGCTCCACCGGCTGGTGGAGGGGAAATACACCTATGAAAAGCGCAGGCTGATGGACGTCCGGGTGATGCGGGACAACCGCACGATTTTCCAGGATGTGGCTCTGAATGACGCCACGATCACCAAGGGGGCGGTGGCCCGGGTGATTGATCTGATCGTCTACGGCGACCGGGTCAAGATCACCGAGTTCTCCGGCGACGGGGTGATCGTCGCCACCCCCACCGGCTCCACCGCCTACTCCATGTCGGCGGGGGGGCCCATTGTGGAGCCCACGGCGGAGAATCTGATCGTCACCCCCATCTGCGCCCACGCCCTCCAGGCCAAGAGCTTTGTGCTGGCGCCGGAGCGGGTGGTGGCGGTGCGCACCAGCCGTCAGAGCCGCAAGACCGCCTACTTATCTGCCGATGGGGGCCGGGCCTTCCGGCTCAGCGGCGGAGACGTGGTGGAGCTGAGCAATTCCGACCGCTATATTCGGCTGGTCCGGCTTACCGGTCGCAATTTCTATGAGATCGTCAGCCAGAAGCTGGGGAGAGGTTGAGGGACAGCATGAAAGAACGGAGACAACAGGCCATTCTGGACATTATCGTCCGTCAGGATGTGGAGACCCAGGAGCAGCTGCTCACCGCCCTGAAGGGCCGGGGCTTTCACTGCACCCAGGCCACCATTTCCCGGGACATCAAGGAGCTGCAGCTGGTCAAGGAGCTGAGCCCGGCGGGCAGCTATCGCTATGTGGTTTCCGACCGGAAGGGAAAGGGCGAGCACGACGAGCGGCTGCGCAATATCTTCCGGGAGGGGGTCATCAGCGTGGCTGCTGCCCAGAACTTGGTGGTGGTCAAGACCATGCCCGGCCTGGCCAACGCCGCCGCCGCCGCCCTGGACCGGATGAACATCGAGAACATGGTGGGTACTCTGGCGGGAGACGACACGGCGCTGCTGATCATGGGCACCAGCCAGTCTGCGGAGGCCTTCTGCGGAGAGATCAAGGGGATGCTGCGGTAAGCGTCCCATCAGCCATACACAGCCCAGCGGAGGGGAGGAACTGCTATGCTTTCTCTGCTGCACATTGAGAATATCGCGGTCATCCAGTCGGCGGACATCCAGTTTGACGCCGGCTTCAACGTGCTGACCGGCGAGACCGGCGCCGGTAAGTCCATCGTGGTGGACGCCATCGGCGCCATTCTGGGCGGCCGCACCAGCCGGGACCTGATCCGTACCGGGGCGAAAGCTGCTCTGGTCAGTGCCCAGTTTACGCAAGTCGGGCCCCTGCCCTGGCTGGGGGAGAACGGCTTTGACCCGGACGGAGGCGAGCTGATTCTCCAGCGCCAGATCCAGCAGGGGGGCCGGAACATCTGCCGACTCAACGGCAAGCCCATCTCGGTGGCCCAGATGCAGGAGCTGGGCCGTCAGCTGGTGAATATCCACGGCCAGCACGACGGCCAGCAGCTCTTAGACCCCCTGTGCCACCTCTCCTACCTGGACAGCTTCGGGGAGACCGAGCCGCTGCTCTCTGCCTTTCAGGCATGCTACAGCCAGGTCTCCCGGCTGGGCCGGGAGATCAGCGCCCTCCGGATGGACGAGGCGGAAAAGGCCCGCCGGATGGATGCTCTGGACTATCAAATCAGAGAGCTGGAGCGGGCAAACCTCCAGCCGGGAGAGGATCATGAGCTGGCCCAGCGCCGCCAGGTGCTGCGCAACGCGGGCCGGCTCATGGACGGCCTGGAGGAGGCCAACTTCGCCCTCTTCGGCGGGGAGGATGAAGACGGCGCCCTGGCCCTCTTAGGCAAGGCAGAGGGCGCCCTGCGCAGCCTGGGCCGGTACTCTGAGTCCCTGGCCCAGCTGGCCGACCAGCTGGCGGAGGCCCGGTACGGCATCGACGACCTGGCCGAGTCGGTGGCCCGGGAAAAGGATCAGCTGGAGATCTCCCCGG
The DNA here is from genome assembly GCA_945926565.1 of uncultured Clostridia bacterium. Lineage (GTDB taxonomy): Bacteria > Bacillota > Clostridia > Oscillospirales > Oscillospiraceae > Onthomonas. The sequence continues at coordinate 6,196 of CAMELY010000042.1, forward strand.
GGGAGCTGGATCAGCTGGAGGGCCGCCTGGACGTGATCTACCGGCTGCGGAAAAAGTACGGGGACACGGTGGAGGATATGCTGGCCTACCTGGAGCGGTGCAGACAGGAGCGGGAGCAGATTCAGTACGCCGACGACCGGATCGCCAAGCTGGAAAAGCAGCTGAAAACGGCGGTGGAGGAGACCCGGAAGCGGGGCGAAGCCCTCTCCGCGGCCCGGAAGGAGGCCGCCCTCCGGATGCAGGCGCGCATCCAGAAGGAGCTGGCCGACCTGGATATGCCCAAGGTGCGCTTCCAGGTGGACTTTGCCCCTAAGGAGGGGAAGTACCACATGGACGAGACCGGTATGGACGAGGTGCAGTTCCTCATGTCCGCCAACGTGGGCGAGGACCTGAAGCCCATCCATAAAATCGCCTCCGGCGGCGAGCTGGCCCGGATTATGCTTGCCCTGAAAAACGTGCTGGCGGAGAATGAGGCGGTGGGCACCCTGGTCTTTGACGAGGTGGACACCGGCGTCTCCGGCCGGGCGGCCCAGAAGGTGGCCCGGAAGATGTCCGACGTGGCCCGGCATAAGCAGGTGCTCTGCGTCACCCATCTGCCTCAGATCGCCGCCATGGCTGACGTCCACTTCTCGGTGGAGAAGGGAGAGCGCTCCGGACGTACCTATACCGCTGTGGAGCAGCTGAGTAGAAAGCGCCGGATGGAGGAGCTGGCCCGGCTCTCCGGCGGCGAGCAGGTCACCGAGGCCCTGCTCCACAGCGCCGGGGAGATGCTGGATCAGGCGGAGCAGTGGAAGACACGGCAAAATTGAGGCGGAACAGCAACGTATCTGTGAACAGGAGGGAAACAAGATGCGCTTTGGTTACTGTGCGTCCATTCAGGATGCCCCTTTGCTGAAGGAGCTGGGCTATGACTACCTGGAGTGCGTCCTGCGGGATCTGGACGGGATGAGCCCCGGAGAGCTCCGGGAGGCCCGGAGCCTTTTGCGGGAAACCGGTCTGGCCGCCGAGGCGTTCAACTGCTTCTATGGCCCCCAGCGCCTGGTGGGGGAGGACGTAACCCCTCTCCCCGAGCTGCTGGACTACACCAACCGTGTCCTGGAGCGGGCTGCGGAGCTGGGCGGCAAAATCGCCGTCTACGGCAGCGGCCGGGCCAGGCACATCCCGGAGGGCTTTTCCCGGGAAAAGGCCAAGGGCCAGTTCTGCGAGGCGGTCTGGCACACCGCCGAGGCGGCCCGTCAGTTCGGCATCACCCTGGTGCTGGAGCCGCTGAACGCCGGGGAGACCAACTTCTTCCATACGGTGGAAGAGGGAACTCAGCTGGTGGGGGAGATCGGCCATGAAAATCTCTTCCTGCTGGCGGACTGGTATCACGTCTGCCGGGAGGGGGAGCCCTTTGAACAGATCGTCCAGGCGGGCCCTCTGCTGCGGCATATCCACCTGGCGGAGCCGGTCAACCGGCGGGTGCCCCGCATGGGAGACGGCGCCGATTACGGTGCCATGGGCGCCGCCCTGGATCGGGCGGGCTATCAGGTGCGCGTCAGCATTGAGGCGATTCACGACCCCGCCCGCACCCTGCGCCAGGAGGCACAGGAGGGGCTGGAAGTGCTGCGCCGGTATTTCAATTAGGAGGAGACTGTCATGGAAAAAGTACGTCTTGGCATTATCGGCATCGGCAATATGGGCTCCTTCCACATCGGAAATCTGAAGGCCGGCAAGTGCCCGGAGATCGAGCTGACCGCCGTGGCTGACATTGACCCGGCCCGGATCCGCTGGGCGGAGGAGAACCTGCCCGCCACTGTCCTCAAATTTGACAATGCCTATGACCTGCTGGACTGCGGCAAAATTGACGCCGCCCTGGTGGCGGTGCCCCATTTCTATCACCCCCACTTTGCCAAAGAGTGCTTCCGGCGGCATATCCACGTCATGGTGGAAAAGCCTGCGGGGGTCTACACCCGCCAGGTGGAGGAGATGAACAGGTTGGCCAAGGACGCCGGCGTGGTCTTCGGCATGATGTTCAACCAGCGCACCAACCACATCTACCGCAAGATGCGGGAGATCGTCCAGTCCGGGGAGCTTGGCAGTATCCGCCGCACCTCCTGGTTGATTACCGACTGGTACCGCTCCCGGGTCTATTACGAGTGCAGCCCCTGGCGGGCCACCTGGAGCGGCGAGGGCGGCGGCGTGCTGCTCAACCAGTGTCCCCACAACCTGGATCTGTGGCAGTGGATCTGCGGCATGCCGGTGTTGGTGGACGCCAAGGTTCACTACGGCAAGTGGCACGACATTGAGGTGGAGGACGACGTCACCGCCTATGTGGAGTACCCCAACGGGGCCACCGGCACCTTTATCACCAGCACCGGCGACTGCCCCGGCAGCAACCGGTTTGAGATCGACTTCGACAACGGCAAGCTGGTCACGGAAAACGGAAAGCTCTTCCGCTGGGACATGGAGATGCCGGAGGCGGAGTGGTCGAGGACCAACACCGAGCCCTTCCGCTATCCCAAGGTGACTAAAACCGAGGTGGAGACGGACGGGCAGAATACGGAGCACTCCGGCGTTCTCAACGCCTTTGCCGGGGCCATCCTCCGGGGAGAGCCGCTGGTGGCGGCAGGGGAGGAGGGCATCTACGGCCTGACCCTCTCCAACGCCATGCACCTGTCCTCCTGGCTGGGCCGCCCGGTACAGATTCCCTTTGACAGCGAGCTGTACTATGAGGAGCTGATGAAGCGGGTCAAGACCTCCCGCCGGCCCTGGGACGGCTTTACCGGCTGAGCCCCGCCGGATTTTTAAGAAAAACGAAAGCAGATTTTTAGGAGAATCCAACCTTTGTCTGTTATCCTGTGAGCAGACAAAGGAGGCGGAGCTTGATGGAGCTGTCCGGAATTTTGATTTTGCTCTCCCTGATCCTGCTGGTGGCACGGTAAGGGGGTTGACAAGCCCCCAAAGGGATGGTATCATAATCGGCAGAATTGCGACGATGAGGAAAAGTATCACAGTCCCCTCTGCGCAGAGAGCCCCCGGCCGGTGAAAGGGGGAGAGAGCGCTGTGAGAATACCCCTCTGAGCAGCCCCCTGAACGGATTTCCAAGTAGGGCAGGCCGGATGCGCCCGTTACCGCGCCGGAGTTTGTTGGAACTCCCTGAGGCTCTCTCTGTGAGGAGGGGGCGAACCAGAGGTGGTACCGCGCTTTTTGCGCCCTCTGTCCCGAAACTGGGGACAGAGGGCTTTTTGTTTTGCCTGTCCCCAAGAAAAAGAGCAAAGGAGACAAACAACATGACACTGTACGAAGAGCTGGTGGCCCGCGGCCTCATCGCCCAGGTAACCAACGAAAAAGAGATCAGCGAGATGATCAACAACGGAAAGGCCGTCTTCTACATCGGCTTTGACCCCACGGCGGACTCTCTCCATGTGGGCCACTTTATGGCCCTGTGCCTGATGAAGCGGCTGCAGATGGCGGGGAATAAGCCCATCGCCCTCATCGGCGGCGGCACCGCTATGATCGGCGACCCCTCCGGCAAGAGCGACATGCGCAAGATGATGACTCGTGAGACCATCCAGCACAACTGCGACTGCTTCAAAAAGCAGATGAGCCGGTTCATCGACTTCTCCGAGGGCAAGGCCCTTATGGTCAATAACGCCGACTGGCTGCTGGATCTGAACTATGTGGATGTCCTCCGGGAAGTGGGCGCCTGCTTCTCGGTGAACAACATGCTCCGGGCCGAGTGCTACAAGCAGCGGATGGAGAAGGGGCTCAGCTTCCTGGAGTTCAACTACATGATCATGCAGTCCTATGACTTCTACACCCTGTTCCAGAAGTACGGCTGCAATATGCAGTTCGGCGGCAACGACCAGTGGAGCAA
>CAMELY010000043.1 GCA_945926565.1 uncultured Clostridia bacterium
GAGCGGTGTACCGGCTGCGGCAGCTGCGTCCTCGTCTGTCCGGCTCAGGTGCGGCGGATCTGTGGGAAACGCTATACGCCGGAAGAACTGGCAGCCCTGCTGCTGAAGGACCGGGAGATTTTGACCGCCTTAGGGGGCGGAGTGACCTTCTCCGGCGGAGAGCCCACTGCGCAGAGCGCATTTTTGACTGCGGTACTGGATTTGCTGCCGGGCATGCACAGAGCCATCGAGACAAGCGGCTATTGCCAGAGCGACCGGTTTCAGGCGGTTCTGGATCGGGCGGACTATATCTTCATGGACATCAAGCTGGTAAATTGTGACAAGCACCGGTTCTATACCGGCGTGGACAACAATCTGATTTTGCAAAACCTGGAGCGGGTCAAGGGGTGCGGCAAGCCTTTCTGTATCCGTGTGCCTCTGATTCCGGGGGTGAACGACGACAGAGAAAATCTGGAGCAGACGGCGGCGCTGCTGGTGGACTGTCCTTCCCTGGAGCGGGTGGAGCTGCTGCCCTATCACCGGACGGCGGGCGCCAAATATTCCATGGTCGGACGGGCGTATCAGCCTGGCTTTGATCAGACACAGGAGCCCAGGACGGACCGGGAGCCGTTTGAACGGCGGGGAATCCCATGCGTTATTTTGTAGAAAAGAGGTGAAAAGGATGACAGAGCGCATCAAAATGCTGAAAGAGATGTTTATAGAGCGGCGGGTGCAGAGAAAAGTGCGCCAGCCGGCCGTGGCCCCATACGCCTTGGCGGAACGCTGGTCCAAAGGGGGATACAGCGATCTCCAACGGGCCGGGCTTCGACTGAAATGGGTGTTGGAACAGGAGCGGCCGGTGGTTTTTCCGGAGGAACGGATTGCCCTGGTGCGGACGGTGCCGGTACTTCCGGAGCTGTTTACGAAAAAGGAGTGGGAGAAGATCCGAGCGCGCAGATATATCCATGAGCAGGGAAAGGTGTGCAATGTGACGCCGGACTATCGCCTGCTTTTGAATAGGGGATTTGACGCGGTGCTCCGGGAGCTGGAGGAGCGGCAGGGCGCTCTGCCGCCGGAAGGAGAGCAGCACGGCTATCTCCAGGTGCTGCGGGAGACGCTGGAGACGGTCCAGGCCTTTGCCGACCGGTACCGCCAGGAGGCGGAACGGGTGGGAAATAAGACGGTGGCACAGACCTTTTCCAGAGTTCCCCGGCAGCCGCCCCGGAGCTTTTTGGAGGCGCTGCAATTTCTGCGCCTGCTCCACTATTGCCTCTGGGCCAGCTTCCAGTATCACAACACGCTGGGCAGGTTTGACCAGTATCTTTGGCCCTATCTCCGTCGGGACCTGGAAAAGGGTATGACCGAACAGGAGGCGCTGGAGCTGGTAGAGGAGTTTTTCCTCACCTGCAACCGGGACTCTGATCTGTACCTCGGAATGCAGCAGGGGGACAATGGACAGAGCCTTGTGCTGGGGGGACGGAATCCGGACGGAACAGACAGCTATAACCTGCTCTCTGACCTTTGCCTCACAGCCTGCGGTGAGCTGCGGCTGATCGATCCCAAAATCAATCTGCGGGTGCACCGGGGCACCCCGGTTTCCACCCTGGAAAAGGGAACCCGGCTGACCAAGCTGGGACTTGGCTTTCCCCAGTATGCCAACGACGATGTGATTATTCCTTGCCTGCTGCATTGGGGGTATGAGGAGGCGGACGCCTTCAACTACAGCGTGGCCGCCTGCTGGGAGCTCATCATCCCCGGAAGGGGAATGGATATTCCCAACATCGACGCCCTCTCCTTTCCCAAGGTGGTCCTGGACTGTCTGCCGGATATGGAGCAATGCACCGCCTTTTCCCAGGCGATGGAGCTGGTGCGGGATGGCATCCGCCGGGAGACGGAGCGCATGATTGGCCGCATCGGGCCGGTCTACATGGAGCCTGCGCCGTTTTTAAGCCTGATGATGGAGGGCTGTGTGCAACGGGGAGCGGATATTTCTCTGGGCGGCCGGTACAACAACTACGGCTTTCATGGGGCGGGGCTGGCAACGGCGGTGGACTCCCTGGCGGCCATCCGGCGCTGCGTATTCGAGGAAAAGAGAATGACTGTCCCTCGGCTGGAGGAGATGCTGAAAGAGAACTTTCAGGGGTACGAGCGGGAACTGGTAAAGCTGCGCTGCTCGGAAGAGAAGATGGGCAACGACCTGGACGAAGTGGACGAAATCGGCGTACAGCTGCTGGACTGGTTTGCCGATGCGCTGGAGGGAAAGAGAAATTCCCGGGGCGGCATATTCCGGCCGGGGACAGGGTCTGCCATGTATTACCTCTGGTACGGCGATCAGCTGGGCGCTACGCCGGACGGACGGCGGGCGGGGGAGGGGCTGCCCTGCAATTACTCTCCCAGCCTGTTCGTGCGCACGAGAGGCCCTATCTCTGTGTTCAAGAGCTTTGCAAAGCCGCACCTGGAGCGGGTGGCCAACGGCGGTCCGCTGACGATAGAGCTGCACGACTCGGTGTTTCGCTCTGAGGAGAGCATTCGAAAGGTGGCTGGACTGATTCAGACCTATCTGCGTCTGGGCGGGCATCAGCTCCAGATCAACGCGGTCAACCGGGAGGTGCTGCAGGATGCCAAGGAGCATCCGGAGCATCACAAAAACCTGATTGTCCGCGTCTGGGGCTGGAGCGGCTATTTCGTCGAACTGGAGGAGGCCTATCAGGATCATATCATCCGCCGGGCGGAGATGCTCCTTTGAGTGAGAGCGAGAAAAAGGGGAGATGAAAATGGAACTGAGCGTCTTTCAGAAGGGCTTCAATTTTTCTCAGGACGGGCCGGGAAACCGGCTGGTCTATCACCTGCAGGGCTGCAATCTGCGCTGCCCCTGGTGCTCCAATCCGGAGGGACTGGCCTGCCGGGGCGGAACCCGGGTCTCGGTCTCAGAGCTGAAAGAAGAGGCGCTGCGCAGTGTGCCCATGTTTTTTGAACATGGCGGAGTTACCCTGACCGGCGGAGAGGTTACATTGCAGCTGGAGGGCGTGAAAGCACTGCTGACCGAGCTGAAACAGGCCGGAATCCACACGGCGATTGAGACCAACGGCCTGTCTCCCAGGCTGAAGGAACTGCTGCCCCTGGTGGATTATCTGATGATCGACTGCAAGCATTATGATCCGGAACGCCACCGGTCGGTGACAGGACTGGCAAACGATATCCTGTTTGAGAATATCCGTTTGGCTGTGACGCAGAACAAGGCGCCTGCGGTCCGCATCCCGCTGATCGGCGGCTTTAATGCCTCTGCTGAGGATGCGGAACAATTTGCCCGGCTGTTTCTCCGGCTTGGTCTGAGAGAAAGCGGGACGGTGGAGCTGCTTCCCTACCATGAGTATGGGCGGGATAAGTATAAGGCTCTGGGCATGACCTATACCATGACAGAGCAGGCGAAGGTCTCTCCTGAGACCGTGGCGGAGATGACCCGGATTTTGCAGTCCCATGGACTCCGGGTGATTCGCTCCTGAACAAAAAGGATAAGGAGGATGACCATGGAATTATTTGAGCTGCTGACCCCTGCGGAATTGGGCCGTATGGCGGAGGAACTGTTTCAGGAGGAGCGACAGACCAAAAAAGTCCTCAACGGATGGTTCCTCTCCCGAGAGATTGCGGCTGACGCCTCCGAGGGAAAAGAGCTGGACCCGGAGACAAAGGCGGCCACAGAGCTGGAGGCGGTAATTGACCGTCTGCCTCTGGAGATCAGTGAGCACGCTGTTTTTGCCGGCACGCAACGGGATGCCTTTGCTGCCAGCTATGCCCTGATCAACCCGGCCTTTCAGGTGGAAAAATTTCAGGGCTACTGTGATCCCCTGGAGGTATACGACTACGCCACGCCCTGCGGCGATGTGACGAAGGAACGGATTGAAGCGATGCGCGGCCGGGCGGCTCAATCTGACTATGTGCAGAAGCTGAGCGGGGTCTATGAGCGCTGCAAAGAATATACGGGAGAGGTGGCCTTTTTTGTCGAGCAGGTCACGGGACATCTGATCCCCGATTTCCGCAGAGCGCTGCGGGAGGGCGTGTCCGGCCTGCGGACAGAGATCGGACGCAGGCTGGCGCAGGACGCCGGGCTGGACGAAGAACAGCGGGTAACGCTGAAGGCGATGGATCGAACCTTGTCCTGCGCGGTGCGTCTGGCCCGGCGATACGCCCGGCTGGCGGAAGAACAGGCGAAAACAGCGGCAGCCGGGCGGCGGCAGCAGTTGGAGCTGATGGCCCGGACGCTGGGCCAGGTGCCCGAGTACGGGGCCCGCAGCCTCTATGAGGCGATGCAGTCCTATCTGCTGCTGTGGCAGGTCATGTGTCTGGAGCAGGCACCCAATCCCTTTGCGTTTTCTGTCGGCAACGCGGACCGGATCTTTGCGCCCTACTTTGAGGCAGATGGACTGTCCCGTCAGGAGGCGGCCGCCCTGTTTCGCCACTTCCTGGTCTTTTACAATGTGGGTGAGCGGAGCTGGGCGATCTCCCAAAATGTGCTGATTTCCGGACGGGATACCGAGGGCAATGATCTGACCAACGAACTGACCTATGCGATTCTAGACGCTTACTATGAGATGAACCTGCCGCAGCCCATTCTTTCGGTCAAGCTCCACCGGAATACCCCGCAGCGGCTCTATGAGGAGCTGGGCAGATTCTTCTTTACGCCCGGCTGCCTGACGCCGTCCATTTTTAACGACGATTCCCTCTTTGAGACACTGGCGGAAAACGGCGTGGAGCGCGCCGACCTGCCGGATTACGCGGTGGCCGGCTGTCAGGAACCGCTGATTATGGGAAAGGATAACGCCAATACCACCAACTCCTGGCTGAACCTGGGCAAAATTCTGGAGCTGACCTTGACCGGAGGCAGGTCCCTGCTGACAGGAAAGCCCATCGGCCCTCAGAGCCGGGAGAGGCCGGAAACCCTCCTCCCCAATCTCCGGGAGCGCTTTTATCAGCGGCTGGATTGGTTTGCGCGGGAGATGGAGCGGGCAGCCAACGGAGCTACGGAGGCTCTGTCCTGCCTGAGGGTGCCCTTCCTGTCCTGCTTTATGGGCGGAATCGAGACTGCGGTGGACTGTCGGGATACGTCCCGGCAGGGTACCAAGTATAACGGCTCCGGCTGCCTGATCCACGGACTCTCCATTGTTTCGGATTCTTTTGTGGCGGTGGATCACCTGCTGAGAGAGCGTCCGGAGGATGCGCAGCGGCTGCTCCCCGCTCTGGAGCACAACTTTGAAGGCTATGAAGACCTGCGCGAATTTCTCAAAAACTGTCCCAAATACGGGAACAACATCCCTGAGGCGGATCAGTCCGCAATAGAGGTGGCTAACCGGGTTTCCCAAATGGTACGGGGGCTGAAAAACAACTGGGGCAATCCCTTCCGGCCGGACTGGTCCTCTCCCTCCACCCACCTGCTCTACGGATATTGGGTGGGGGCGACTCCGGACAGCCGTCCTGCCAGGGAGATGCTGGGTTACGGTGTGGATCCCCTCTTCGGAGAGGCCAGCGGCGGACTGGGCTTTCGCACTCTCTCTGCCCTGAAGCTGCCCTATGAGCAGTTCAACGGCGGCGTCGCATCCCACTTCGGTGTGGACCCACACTACTTCACTGCCCCCACAATGGAGGAAAAGGGCGTGCAGTTCTATCAGCGCATCATCAGACCGCTGTTTTTCAATCCTGCTCACAAGGGACGGGACCCCTTCTACCTCTATGTCAATGTCACTACTCCGGAGATCCTGAGAAAGGTGCTGGAGAACCCCAAGAAATACGCGCCGAGCGGGGTATACATTGTCCGCATTCACGGTACCTTTGTCAACTTCCTGGATCTGTCTCCGGCCATTCAGCAGGACATCATCAAGCGGCTGGATATGGGCGCACCCCGGTGCTGAGGAGTCATCCGCATGAGAGCGATTGGAATTGATATCGGGACGACCACGGTCAGCGCAGTTGTCCTGGAGGAAAACGGACGGGTGGAGACAATGGAGGTGCGGGAGAACGGCGCCTTCCTCCCCAGCCCGCGACCTTGGGAGCGCATTCAGGATCCGGCCCGGCTGTTGCTCCTGGCGGAGGAGTTGACGGAACAGCTTCTGGCGCGGTATCCGGATGTTTCAGGCATCGGCGTCACCGGACAGCAGCATGGAATCCTCTATCTGGACGGCAGGGGAGAGTCGGTCAGTCCGCTGTATACCTGGCAGGACGGCAGAGGCGGCCGGCGCTATCGGGGCGAGGAGAGCTATGCCGACTGGATTCGGAGGGAAACCGGCTGTGAGGTGTCGCCGGGCTATGGCCTGGTCACCCATTTCTGGCTGGCCCAAAACGGACAGATCCCGGAGCGTGCCGCAATCCTGTGCACCATCTGCGACTATGTGGCGATGAAGCTCTGCGGCCGGAGTGCGCCGGCGCTGGACGCCAGTCATGCGGCCGCGCTGGGCCTGTATGACCTGTCGGAGAACTGCTTTTCGCAAAAAGCCATGGAGCAGCTGGGCCTGGACCCATCCATCCTGCCGCCTGTGGCCCGCAGCCCAATTCTGGGGCTGTACAAAGGCAGATATCCGGTCAGCGTGGCCATCGGAGACAACCAGGCCAGCTTTATCGGAGCGACCGGCGGGAAGAGCAGAGGCGTATTGGTCAATGTGGGCACCGGCAGTCAGGTTTCGCTCTATACGCCGGATCTGCAGCGCTGTGAAGGGCTGGAGACCCGGCCCTTCCCCGGCGGCGGTTACCTGTTGGTGGGAGCCTCCCTCTGCGGCGGAAGAGCGTATGCTCTGCTGGAGCAGTTCTTCCGGCAAACAGTGGAGATGGTGACTGGGGAGCGGCCGGAGTGCTACGATGCCATGGCCCGTCTGCTGGAGCAGGGGGAGCCTGAAGAGCCGCTGCCCCGAATCTGTCCGACCTTTGCCGGGACCAGACGGGAGCCAGACCGGCGGGGATCCATCACCGGGCTCGACACCCGGAACTTTACGCCCCGGCATCTGATCTGGGCGATGCTCCGGGGGATGACGGACGAGCTTTTTGCAATGTATGCGTGTGTGCCGGAGGGTGAGCGGGCCCTGGCAGAGGGGTTCTGGGGCGGCGGAAACGGGCTGAGAAAAAATCCCCAGCTCTGCGGGCTGATGGAATCGCGCTTTGGCGCGTCCATGACCCTGTCCTCCGGACGGGAAGAAGCGGCATGCGGAGCGGCGCTGTTCCTGCTCCGCTGCCTGGAACAGTGAAGGGACAGGAGGTGTGAGCATTGGAAAAAGAATTTGATATCGTGGCCATTGGAACGATGGCCTATGACATGATTCTCCGCACAGTGGATGAATCTGTCTTCACCCGGGACACCACCCTGCTGGAGAGCGTGGGCGTCTCCTCCGGAGGGGGAGCCATGACCCAGGCGGTAGCGGCCCAGCGGCTGGGCTGTAAGACAGCGCTGGTAGGCAAGGTCTGCCGGGACGCGTTCAGCAGTTATCTGCTCCAGGTACTGGATGAGGCCGGAGTTGACCGCAGCCAGGTGATCCAATCGCCCGGGGACAGTATGTCACTCACCTTTGCCCTGGTACGCCCGGACGGCGCCCGTCACTTTTTGGGGCGGATGGGCAGCAACAATCAGAGCCTTTGCCTGAATGATTTTGATCTGGACATTGTCCGCCGCGCAAGGATTGTCAGCTATGGGAGCTATCTGGTGCTCCAGGGACTGGACGGCGCGGGCATCACCCGGATCTTTACCGAGGCCAGGCAGGCGGGGGCAATCACTGTGGCTGACGTGGCAAACGATTCCTTCCGGCAGGGGAGGGAGGTTGTCCTTCAGAATCTGCCTCTGATTGACTATTTTATTCCCAGCTATGTGGAGGCGGCGTATCTGACCGGCGAGCAGGATGTGGCCGGGATGGCACGATTCCTCCTGGACCGAGGAGCCAATACCGTCATCATCAAAAACGGAGAGGCAGGCTGTTATGTGGCAAACAGCCAGATCGCGCAGACAGTGCCCGCATTTCGCGTGGAGGCCTGCGACACCACCGGAGCCGGAGACAATTTTGTGGGCGGCTTTATGGCGGGCCTGATAGAAGGAATGCCGCTGCTGGAGGCGGTTCGCTATGGAAATGCCGTGGCGGCAGTCAGTGTGACAGGCATGGGAGCGGTCTCCGCGCTGCGGGACAAGGCCCAGGTTCTCAAGCTGTTTGAGAGCGAAAGCTCTGAAATAAGATCTTAGTTAGGAAATGAGGAGATCATTATGGCAAAAGAATTGGAATCGCTGAAGCAGTATCTGGTGGATGCCAGAGCGAGAAAGTACGCCCTGGGCGGCTTTTGCTTCTGGAACTACGCTTACGGAATGGCCATCGCCGAGGTGGCGCAGAAGCTGAACCTGCCCATGCTCTACATTATCGGCGACGCTGAGGTGCAGTTTTTTGGCGGCCTGAAAAACGCGGTTCAGGCGGCACAGACGGTTGCGGAGCATGTAGATGTTCCGGTGATTCTCCATGCGGATCACTTCCGGGAGTACGATGATATCCGCCGGGCGATTGATGCGGGCTTCCGCTCCGTTATGATCGACGCCTCTGCCTATCCGCTGGAGGAGAACATTCAGCGGACAGCTCAGGTGGTGGAGCTGGCGCACTCCGCCGGCGTCTCGGTGGAGGGAGAGCTGGGCCGGATTGCCGGCTGTGAGCAGAAGCTCTCCCTGTCTGAGGAGGAGGCGATGCAGACGGACCCTGACGAGGCGGCCTATTTCGTCCAGGCCACCGGCGTGGATATCCTGGCCCTCTCCATCGGCACCGTACACGGAGAGTATCGCTTCCCGCCCAGAATCAATATCCCCCGGCTGGAACGGATTGCGGAGAAGGTCTCTATTCCGCTGGTCATGCACGGCGGCTCCGGCACGCCGGAGGATAAGGTGGCAGAGGCGGTGGAGCACGGCATCACCAAGCTGAACCTGGCAACTGACCTGGTCAAAACCGCCGGACAGGCTACCGCCCGCGTACAGCAGCAGCCCGGCTTCGGCTATTCTGTAGCGAATCTCTACGCCCCCGCCTATGTGGATCTGGCCCGGTACGCGGAGCACAAGATGCGGCTGCTGGCGAAAAACATTTTGTAACAGAGAGGGGAAAAGACCATGAAACGGGTTTCTCTGGGCAGCCGGCTGGACATTGCGCCGGTTGCCGTGGGTACGATGAATCTCCTGGACTGGGGTCTGGATCGGGAAGGACTGGTCAAGCGCATTCATGAGTATCTGGAGTTGGGGCTGACTACCTTTGATCTGGCGGATATTTACGGCGGGGGCGGCTGCGAACAGCTTTTTGGCGACGCCCTGCGGCTGGAGCCCGGCCTTCGGGATCAGCTGGAGATCATCTCCAAGGGCTGCATCGTATACGACCAACCGAGACGGCCCTATTTTGTGCGGGAGTCCTATAACCTCTCCCGGGACTATATCATCTCCGCCTGTGAGCGCTCCCTTCAGCGGCTGGGGGTGGAGTACCTGGATCTGTATCTGCTCCACCGGCCCTGTCCGCTGATGGATCCGGAAGAGGTTGCGCAGGCGCTGACCCGGCTCAAGGAGTCCGGCAAGGTGAAGAATTTCGGCCTCTCCAACTTCCTGCCGGAGCAGATTGCCGCCCTGGAGGCGTACACGGATATCCCGTTTGTCACCAACCAGATCAAGATGAGCGTCAAGTGCATGGATTTCCTGGCAGACGGCACCCAGGAGGACGCCCTGCGGAGAAAAATGCCGCTGATGGCCTACTCTCCTGCCTGCGGAGGAGCGCTGTTCCGGCAGGATCTGTGCAAGGAGGATCTGGCGACGGTGGAGGTGCTCCGGGAGATTCAGGAGGAACTGGGAGCGGAGAGCCTGGACGAGGTGCTCTACGCCTGGCTGTACCGGCTGCCGGTGACAGTGGTGCCGGTGACCGGGACGGGGAAAAAGGAACGGGTTCTGCGGGCAGTCAAGGCGCTGGACTACAATATGACCAGGGAGCAGTGGTACGATATTCTGCGCATTG
>CAMELY010000044.1 GCA_945926565.1 uncultured Clostridia bacterium
TGCTGAATGCGGGCGAAGAGATTATAGCCGCAGGGGATGGACAGCTCCACCCACCGGCGCACCACCGAGACTCCGGCGGTGTCCAGCGCGTCCTTGGCGGAGCGGGTATAGGCCCGCACCAGCCCCCCTGCCCCCAGCAGAATGCCCCCGAAATACCGGGTGACCACGCAGACCACGTCGGTGATCTGCTCCTTCTGGAAGACGTTGAGCATGGGCTGGCCCGCCGTGCCCTGGGGCTCTCCGTCGTCGGAGTAGCGGACAACCCCCTCCTCCCGGATGACATAACACCAGCAATTATGTCTGGCGTCATGATACCGCTTTTTCATGGCCTGGACAAAGGCCCGGGCAGCTTCCTCAGTGGTGACGTGGGCCACATGGCCGATGAACCGGGAGCGCTTTTCCACAAACTCGGTCTCGCTGTCCCGGGTGGGGATATAGTACTCCTCCACGGTCACACCTCCCAGTCCTCTTTCCGCTCCGGCAGGGGCGGGTAGACATACTGGCGCACCTGGCCCAGCACCCGGGGGGTACAGAGGGCGGTGACCTGGATGGTGTCGGCGTACTCCACCTGCTCCACCTTGGCCTCCCGGTAGAGCTGGTCGACCAGACCGCCCTTGTCATAGGGAATCCGCAGCTCCACCCGTCGGACGCCGCTGTCCAGCCGTTTGCCGATGGCCCGGAGCAGCTCATCCACCCCCTGGCCGGTCTTGGCGGAGATGGCTACAATGTCCTCTCCGTGGGGCAGGATCTCCTCCGGGCAGAGGTCGCACTTGTTAAAGACCCGGATGCAGGGGGTCTGCTCCGCCCCCAGCTGCCGGATCAGGTCATCTACCACCTGGGCCTGATCCCGCCAGTCCTCCCGGGAGGCGTCGATGACGTGGAGCAGCAGGTCGGCGTACTGCAGCTCCTCCAATGTGGCCTTGAATGCCTCCACCAGATGGTGGGGCAGCTTGTGGATAAAGCCGACTGTGTCAGAGAGCAGGACGGTGAGGGTGTCCGAGATCTCCAGCGTCCGGGTGGTGGTGTCCAGGGTGTCAAACAGCCGGTTGTTGGCGGGGATGCCGGCGTCGGTGAGCTGGTTGAGCAGAGTGGACTTGCCCGCGTTGGTATAGCCCACGATGGCCACCACCGGCACCTCGTTCTTCTCCCGGCGCTCCCGCTGAACCGCCCGGATGCGGCGCACCTCTTTCAGATCCTCCTCCAG
The DNA here is from genome assembly GCA_945926565.1 of uncultured Clostridia bacterium. Taxonomy (GTDB): domain Bacteria; phylum Bacillota; class Clostridia; order Oscillospirales; family Oscillospiraceae; genus Onthomonas. The sequence goes on from CAMELY010000044.1 coordinate 1,205, forward strand.
CCGGGTGATCTTGCGGCGGATGTGCCGCCGGTCGGTCTCCAGCTGGGTCTCGCCGGGGCCACGGGTGCCGATGGGGGACTTGCCGCCGGCGGCGGTCTGCCGCACCAGGTGGCCCCACATGCCGGTGAGCCGGGGGAGGATATACTTGTACTGGGCCAGCTCCACCTGGAGACGGCCCTCCTTGGTCTTGGCCCGCTTGGCGAAGATGTCCAGAATCAGCCCCGCCCGGTCCATGACCTGTACGCCGGTGAGCTCGGTGAGCACCCGCACCTGGGTGGGAGAGAGGGCGTTATCGAAGATCACCAGATCCGCCTCCAGGGTCTTGACCAGCTCCTTCAGCTCCAGGGCCTTGCCCTCGCCGATAAAGCTGCCCGGATCCGGCGTCTCCCGGTTCTGGATCATGCTGCCCACGCAGGTGCCCCCCGCCGTCTCCAGCAGGGCCTCCAGCTCCTGCATGCTGGCCTCGGTGACCGTCTCTCCTACGCTCTGGCGCTTGGCGTTGAGACCCACCAGGATGGCCCGGTTGATCTCCCCCTCTTTGATCGTATCAAATTCAGTCATTCGTACCTCCCGGAAGGCGGATCAGGAATTCTGATAGGCCTCCACGATTGTTCCGATATAGATGTCATGATAGTCCTTGGCGGGATACCACTTCTCATCCACCTCTGGATCCAGGATGCAGGCGGGATCCATCCGCTGGCAGAACTGCTTTCTGCACACCAGCACCAGCTCCGCCTGGGCCACATAGGGGACGCCCCTGTCGGTATAGGCGGTGGTCAGGCCGCTGGCCGCCCACTTATCCCCATCCCGGCCGGAGTGGCTGCCGCAGTAGCGCAGCGCGGCGCGGTACTGCTCCGGCAGGAAGGAGAGGGTGAAGTACTGCTCCCGATCCAGAAACTCCTTGGTGTACCGCTGGGGCCGGATATAGGCGGTGGCCACGGGAGCCCCCCACAGGACGCCCAGGCCGCCCCAGCTGGCGGTCATGGTATTGCAGTTCTCCTGATTGCCGGCGGTGACCAGCATCCACTGCTTGCCGATGGTCTCAAAGACGTTGCGCTCCAGAGCCTGGACTGCGATTTGTTCCAACATAGCGATTTCCTCCCAGATTGCGCGCCGGTTTCGCCGGCATGCGCCTGATTTTGGCAAAAATGCAAAAAACCCGCACCGGAATCCGATGCGGGTGATTTTGCAGCTTACTTGAGACCGAACTTCTTGTTGAAGCGGCTCACGCGACCGCCAGTATCCACCATTTTCTGCTTGCCGGTGAAAAAGGGGTGACACTTGGCGCAAACTTCCACACGGATGTCCTTCTTGGTGGAGCCGGTAGGATAGACTGCACCACAAGCGCAGCGGATGGTGGTCTGCTGATAATCAGGATGGATTCCTGCCTTCATGATGTTCACCTCTTTCGATGCTTCAAATATAGTTGGGAATGTCCTGATTCCCATAGAGCAGTTGTTATGATACCACACCCCCGCTCAAATTGCAACTCCTTTTTCTGCAGATTTTTCACTTTTTTCCGGGCAGCACATAGCCCTTACCCAGCCGGAAGTACCAGAGCACCCGCCGCTGCACCGGTTGGCCGAAGATCTGCTCCACCGCCCAGGTATAGCTGTCCAGCTGGTTTTGGTACTGCCGGCTGTGCTCCTCCAGCTCCTCTGGCCGGAGGTGATCCGTCTTGAAGTCCACAATGGTGAGCCCCTGTGGCCCGGTAAAGAGGCAGTCCACCACGCCCTGGAGCAGCAGCTGCTCCCCCTCCGGTGCCTGGGGATAGACCCGCTCTGCCGGGGCCAGCAGGGAGAATTTGAACTCCCGCCGGAGGTCGGGGGCCTGGGCTGCCTCCCGGCCCAGATCTGAGGCGTAGAAGCTTGCCACCAGGGCGGGATCCACGCTGTCCGCCTGGACCTGGGTGAGCCATTTTCCCGACACCAGCCGGGAGAGCTCCTCCCGGACGCCCTCTACCGTGTCCGCCTTGGAGAGATCCACCAGCTCCATCACCGAGTGGAGCACCGTACCCTTCTGGGCAGGGGTGAGGCCCTGGGTCTCCTGCCGGAACCGGGGCTTTGGGAAGGTGGGCGCCGGGTAGGGTGTCCGGCTGGTCTCCTCCGCCGCCTCCTCGTCCAGGGGCCGGCCCTTGAGCTGGGTGGCGGTCACCTTGGAGGGAAGCCGGGCCAGCTCCGGGTGGGGATAGCGCCAGTCCAGCCAGTCCAGGGGCAAATTCTGCTCTGCCGCCCGCTCCTCCGCCGGGGCGGAGGGCCTTGTCTCCCCCTCCTCCGGCAGGGCGCCGGGCACCAGGCGGATATCCCACCCCGAGGCGGGGATGGGCTGGGGACTGCTGTCTCCGAAGCGGAGGGCTTGGGCGTCCGTCCGGGCCAGGACGGGCAGCAGCAGCCATTGGGCCACGCTGTCCTTCTCCTGCAGGGCCTGGGGCTCCGGGTGGGGCCCCGACTCCGGTAGCAGGGCGGAGAGCTCCTTCCAGGCGTCGGACATGGAGAGGGTCATGATCAGCTTCTCCCGGGCCCGGGTCATGGCCACATACAGGAGCCGCAGCTCCTCCGCCTTGGTCTCCTCCTCCAGCTTGAGCTGCACCGCCTTCCGGGCCAGGGTGGGATACTCTACCCGGAGGGCGGCGTCCACCCCCTTGGGGCCCACCCCCAGCTTGGGGTGGAAGAGGACAGGGGCCCGCTCGTCGGTGCGGTTGATCTGCCGGTTGAGGCCGGCCAGCACCACCACCGGGAACTCCAGGCCCTTGGAGCGGTGGATGGACATGATCTGCACCCCATCTCCCGCCCCCCGGCCCAGGGTGGGCAGCCGCTCTCCCTGCCGTTCCAGCCGGCGGAGATAGCTGACAAAGTCGAAGAGGCTCTGCCGTCCCGTGCCGCCGAAGCTCCTGGCCCAGTCGTAGAGGGCCAGCAGATGCTCCCGCCGGCGCTGGCCTCCGTCCATGGCTCCGAAGAGGGCCAGCAGCCCCGTCTGGTCGTAGAGCTGCCACAGCAGCCGGTGGCAATTGGTGTCCGCAGCCCGGAGGCGGAGGGCAGCCAGCTCCTCCAGGAACTGGGCGGAGGCAGGATCTCCGTCCTTCGCCCCTTGCTCCAGGCAGGCGTAGAGATCCCCCTGGGGGCAGTTCGCCCGGAGCCGGGCCAGTTGGTCGGGGGAGAAGGCATAGACCGGGGAGCGCAGCACCGACAGCAGCGGAATGTCCTGCCGGGGGTTGTCAATGATCTCCAGAAAGGAGAGGGCCACGCTGACCTCGGTGGTGTGGAAGTAGTCCTCCGCCCCCTCGGTCTGCCAGGGGATGTTCCGGCGATCCAGGGCCTGGGTGAGATAGCCCATCACCGCCCCGGGGGAGCGGTAGAGGATGGCGATGTCCCTGGGCTGTACCGGGCGGAAGGCTCCGTCCTCCCCGTTGACCGGGAAGCCCTCCCGGAGCAGCGCCTCCACCCGCTTAGCCACAAATTCCGCCTCCACCAGATCCTTGGGGATGCTGGGCTGGCCCTCCTGCCGCTCCAGAGGGGAGAGATCCACCACGTCCAGCTCCACCCGGTCGTCCGGGTGGTCGGGATAGGGAAATCCGGGGTACAGCCGCTGATCCTCGGTGTAGTCCAGCTCGCCAAAGGCCTGGGACATGATGTGGTCAAAGACAAAGTTGACCCCCTCCAGCACGCTGGCCCGGGAGCGAAAATTGCGGCTGAGCACCAGCGTCCGGGGCTGGCCCTCCTTTTCCTCGCCTGCGGGGCGGAAGGTGTGGTATTTTTTCAGAAAGATGGTGGGGTCTGCCAGACGGAAGCGGTAGATGGACTGCTTCACGTCCCCCACCTGGAAGAGGTTTTGTCCGTCCCGGGTGAGGGCGTCAAAGATGGCGTTCTGGACGGCGTTGGTGTCCTGATATTCGTCCACCATCACCTCGGCGTACCGCTCCCGCAGCAGCAGGGCGGTGGGGGTGGGCTCCCCCTTCTGATCCCGCAGCAGCCGGAGGGTAAGGTGCTCCAGGTCGTTGAAGTCCACCAGACGGCGGCGGCGCTTGGCCGCCCCATAGGCCTCGTCCAGCTCCCCCACCAGCTCCAGCAGGGCCTGGACGCTGGGCCGCACCTGCTCCAGATCCTCCAGAATGGTGTCGTTGGAGGCAAAGAGCAGATCGGAGAGACCCTTCAGCCGCTTTTTGCACCGCTCCCGCACCGCTTTCACCCGGTTTTGGAGGGCTTTGTCCTGAATCTTCCGGCTGGTCTTCAGCCGGGGGAACTCAATCTCGCACAGGGCCCGGGCGCTGTCCCAGCCCCGGTCTAAGGCGCCCAGAAAGGCCTCGATACTGTCCATGGTATCACAGAAGCTGGGGGCATAGGCGGCCTCCAGCTCCTTGTCCTCCATCATCTCGTTGAGGGCCTGGAGCATCCGTCCGTCCCAATAGCCGGCCAGAGCGCGGGCCCGGGCGAGAATCTGCTCTCCCCAGACCGTCTTGCCCACGTCCCGGCAGCCCCGGAGGTCAAAGGCCTCCCCCTGGCGGCGGAGCCACTCCCCCGGGTCCGGGTGGGACTGGATGCGGCCGTGGATGTCCAGCACGATGCCCTTGAGCTTCCGGTCGTCCCGGCCCGCCGACATGGTGTCCAGCAGCTGGCCGAAGGGGGACTCCGGGGTCACCGTCTCGTATTTTTCCTCCATCACCCGCTCCAGGGTCTCCAGCCGGAGCAGGGCGGCGTCTCCCTCCTCCGCCACCCGGAAGTCCGGGTCCAAATCCAGCAGATGGCCGAACTCCCGGAGCAGGGCGGTACAAAGGGCGTGGATGGTGGAGATCTGAGCCCGGTAGACCAGGGTGAGCTGGCGGCGGAGGTGCCGATTGTCCGGCCGCTCCGCCAGGCGCTGGTTGAGGCCCTGGAGAATCTTACCCCGGAGCTCTGAGGCGGCGGCCTTGGTGAAGGTGATGATGAGGAACCGGTCCACGTCCAGCCCCTCCTGCTCCACCCGGTCCAGCAGCCGCTCCACCAGCACCCGGGTCTTGCCGGAGCCGGCGGCGGCGGAGACCAGCAGCTCCCCCCCCCGGTTGTCTACGGCGGCCTGCTGCTGGGTTGTCAACTGCACGCTCATTGCTCTCCCTCCTTTCGCTCCCAGAAGGCCTTGCCCCGGACGGAGTAGAGATACCGGCGACAGTCGCCGCCTCTCCCCTCCTCAAAGTGGCAGGCCTGGGCAAAATCGCAGAAATCACAGGCGGTCTGACCGCCCCCCTTGAGATAGGGGTCGGCGTCGATGTCTCCCCGTGAAATCTCCCGGCCCATGTCCCGGAGCAGGTTTTCCAATCGCTTTTCCAGCCGGCCCCACTGCTCGGCGGTGGCCAGGCTGTCCCCGGAGAGGGCGCCCCCCTTTCCCACCCGGAGGGGCAGGAACCGGGGGCCCTCCGCTCCCCATTGCTCCATGGCCCAGAGCACCTCCTCGTCCCGGAGGAGTAGGCCGGAGCGGCGCAGCGCCTTGTCCGCCTCCCGGCGGCGCTGATTTTCCTCCATCTCCCGGCTGCCGGGGAGCAGCATATCCCGGGCAGGGAGGTAGAGCACCCCGGCGGGCAGGGTGGGCTTTCCGTAATAGTCCTGCCCCCGCTCCTGGAGGGTGAAGAGGTAGAGCAGCATCTGCAGGGACAGGCCGTGCCACACGTCGGTGAGGCTGAAGGACTTCTTCCCCGTCTTATAGTCCACCACCCGGAGGTAGAGCCGTCCGTCCTTCTCCCAGCCGTCCACCCGGTCCACAAAGCCGGAGATGGAGAGGGTGATGTCCTCCACCTGAATCTGCACCGGGGGCAGCTCCTGGCCCCGGCCGAAGCCCAGCTCAAAGGAGAGGGGGACAAACTGGCTGCTCTGCAGCTCCTCCACCACGTTCTGTACAATCAGCTCCACCGACTTCAGCAGCCGCTGGAAGAGGTATCGGAACCGGGGCGTCTGATCCTCCAGGCCCCCCAGCTGGGTGGAGATATAGTCCTCAACCGCCTGGGCGATCAGCACACGGCGGCTGTCCTCGTCCAGGTTCTGCACGCCCCCGCTCTCCTGCCCCGCCCGCAGCACCTGCTCCAGCACATAGTGGACAAAGGTGCCGGTCTCCGGGGCGTCAAAGCCGGCGGGCTTCCGGGGCTGGGCCTTGAGGCCGTACTGGAGGAAGTAGGCAAAATGGCAGGATTTCAGCTTGTCCATCTTGGAGGCGGATAGGGGTACCTCCCGTCCGTAGAGGGCCTCCACCCCCTGGGCGCTGAGGCTTCCCCGGACACTGTCCCGGGCCTGGGCCACCCGGTCAGGCACCTGCTCCCAGCCGGACCGCTCTGCCAATCGGGTGAGAATCTCCTCCTCCCGGCGCTCCGCTCCCAGCTCCAGGGCGGGCAGGGGGGCCAGCAGCCGGTTCTCCGGCCGCTCCCGGCCCTGGGGACAGCCGGGGAACATGCTCCCCAGCCGGTTCCACACCACCGCGGGCCGCCGGGGGCTCCCCGCCACCGTCCGGGGACAGGTGAGCGCCAGCAGGTCGCTGGGCCGAGTGAGAATGTCATAGGCGATGGTCTGCTCCCGGTCCAGCCGGTGGTCGGCGGAGGGGGCCAGCTCCAGTCCCCGGCCGGTAAGAAAGGCCCGATCCTCGTCGGTGAGCAGGCCGGGGGACTGGGAGATCAGGGGGAACTGCTCGTCGTCCACCCCCAGCAGAAACAGGGCCTTGCAGCCGATATGGGCCAGTCTGGGGGCCTCTCCCCCGGCGACCTGATCCAGGGCCGCCGGGATAGAGCCCACCGAGTACTGGCTGAGCACCAGTCGGAAGAGGTCGGAGAACTCCTCCAACTCCATCTGCTGGCTCGTGAGCAGGTCATTGCACTGCTCCAGAGCCTGAAGGAGAATCTGCCAGAGCTGGCGGTACTCCTCCGCCTGCTGCAGCTCCCCCTGCTCCCGCAGGGCCTGCGCCCGCTGGGTGAGCCGCTCGGGGAGCTGAATGTCCTCCAAAAACTGGTACAGCGCCTGGGCCAGCTCCGCCCCGGTGCCACGCTTCACCTGCTCCAGTGTCTGAAGGGGGGCGATCACCTGCCGGCGCAGGCCGTCCAGCCGGGCCACCAGGGCATGATCCTCCTCCCGCCAGGGGAGGGCATAGCCCTGGGGGTGCCAGCTCCAGTCCTCCGCCCGGGTCCAGCGGCTGCCCCGGATGTCCCAGCGGAGAACGTAGTTTTCCAGCAGATCCACATCCTCCCAGTCCAGGCCGGCGAGACCGGTCTTGAGGTAGCGGAAGATGTCCTCATATTCGTAGTGATTGCGCACCGTGTCCAGTGCGGCGGTGAGCAGGGTCAGCACCGGCTTTTCCAGAATCGGCTCCACCCGGCCCAGAAAGAGGGGGATCCGATACCGGCGGAACACCGTCTCCAGCACCGCCTCATACCGGTCCATGGTTCGGGCGGAGACGGCGAAGTCCCGGAAGTGCCAGCCCTCCTCCTTGACCAGTCGGAGGATCTCCCCCGCCGTCCACTCCGCCTCGGCGTAGGGACTCTCCCCCACATAGCGCACCAGGCCCCGGCCCTCTTCCCGGCAGGGGGCTCCATCGGAGAAGAGATGCGCCTCTAAATGGCAGAGCCAGGGCTCCGCCCCGTCTTTGCGCCCGGTCAGCGTCTCATATGCTATGGAGACCCCCGCCGCCTTGCCCTGCTCCAGCAGGCTGAGAGCGGTTTTGCGGGCGGGGAGAAACACCGCCTCTCCCCCCTCCAGCCGGTCGCAGGTGAGCGCCACGGTGACCGAATGGGCCTGGGCCAGGGCCTTGTCGATCACCAGCCGCTGCTGGGGGGTGAAGTCGATAAAGGAGTCCAGGTAGACGTCCTTGCCCCGGAACCAGGGGCAGTCCGCCAGCTTCTCCGCCAGCCGGGTGAGCCGGTCCCGGGGGTCCGCCGCCCGCTCTTGGGTGAAGGCCTGGTAGGTCCCCAGGATGAGGCCCAAGTCGTGGAGGCGGTCTCCCGGCTCTCCCCCCTGCTCCGCTCCGGCGGAGAGCAGCTCCTCCGGTCGGACGCAGTAGCTCTTCAGCTCGTCGGCCGTGGCCAGCAGCTGCTCCAGAAAGGCCGCCTTGCGGGAGGGACGGGCGTAGACCTTGAGGCTGCCGCCCACCGCCGCCACCGCCTGGCTCATGAGCAGCAGACGGCCCCCAGCGTCCAGCTGGGGCACCGCCAGCCCACCTCCCTGGGTAAAGACCCGCTGGGCCAGCCGGGTGAAGGAGAGAATCTCCCCATAGCGGGAGGCCTCCGGGCCGCACTGGGCGCACAGCCGCCGCTCCATGTCGTGGGAGACCTGCTCCGGCACCAGAATCACCTGGGGACGGCGCTTGCCCTCCCTGGCCACCCGTTGGAGCAGTTCGGTTGTCTTGCCGGTTCTGGCCCGGCCGAGGATGAGTTTGAGCATATCCTCTTCCTCCATTTTCCATCGCATTTTCAGATGGGTATTATTATAATGCGTATTGAACAAAGCCGAAAGCCTTGAAAGCCAAGGCTTTCAAGGCACGTTGGCTTTGTTCAAGTGCAAGGATTTTGGGCTTTCCAGTCCAAAATCCTTGCACATTCCATGGAAGCATTTTATGCTTCCATGGAAATACGCATTGTAACAATGGCTGAATTCTATGCAGACGGCTGTTCTCAGCCGCTTGCATAGAATTGCGCGGCGTTCGCCGCGCGAATAAACCGCATAGCGGTTTATTCAGTAGACATTAT
>CAMELY010000045.1 GCA_945926565.1 uncultured Clostridia bacterium
TAGCGGATGAGCTTTCCGCCATGCTGCAGACGGTTCCCGCACCGCTTCTCTCGCTTCAATTTAACCGGCAAGGCCGCTTTTTCCTGATTTGTGATGACGCAGGCCGGGCGATCGGCTTTGTCAAGCTGAGAGAGCAGCGGGAAAAGGGCGTCTATGAAATCGTCTACGCCATCGGAGAGGAAGCGCTCTGGGGCAACGGCTACGGGTGCAGTGCGATTCGTGCTGCTCTGCGTACTGTCTTTTTGGAATGGCGTGCGCAGAAGGTGATTGCAAAGATCCATATGCAAAACCAGCGTTCCATCAATGCTGTGCGCTCCTGCGGTTTTGCCTGTGAGTCAAAGGGGGAAAAACTCCACTGCTACAGCATGACGCTGGAGGATTATCTGCGCCACATGCTGCGCAGGTGACCTGCCTTTCGGGAGAACAGCACAGAAGGTATGCTGAGATCCAATTTCTCTTTTTGTCGGCCTAAAGTCCGCAAGTCTGCCAAAGACTTGCGGGCTTTTCTCTTGGAGAGACACAAATATGTGGCTTAAGCCGTTGAAAAAAGATTGACCGGCCGGTCTGTTTATTGGAGGCAGTTATGAAACGGGAAGAAAAAAACGCATTGTCCAGGCAGCGCATTCTGAATGCGGCCCTGGAGGAGTTCTCCCAAAAGGGCTATGAGGGGGCGTCGCTGAGCACAGTCTGCGCCGAGAAGGGTCTCTCAAAGGGAATCGTCTATCACTATTTTAAGGACAAGGATGAGATTTACCTGCTGTGTGTGCGCACCTGCTTTGACCAGGCCGCGGATTGGCTGCAGGGGGAGATGGAGCGGTGCTTTGGACCACCGGAGGAGCGTCTGCGGCATTATTTTGACGCCCGGCTTCGCTTTTTTGCGAACCATCCGGTCTGTCAGGGAATCTTTGCCGGGGCGGCGCTGAATTCTCCGGCCCATCTCAACCGGCAGATTGCCGACTGCCGCGGCAGATTTGACGCGCTGAACATTGCTGTGCTGACTGCGCTGCTGAGCAGTAAGCCGCTTCGGGCGGGACTGTCCGTCTCTGCCATTGTGGAGGACTTCCGGCTGTATATGGATTTCTTCCACAGCCGCTTCCGGTTGGACTGCAATCAGAGCGAACCCGCGGAACAGGTCCTGCGGGAATATGAAGAAAGGTGCCGCCGTCAGTTGGATGTCCTGCTGTACGGGGTATTGGGTGAATGAAATGAAACACAAGAAAGACGCAGGACAGGAATCTCTGCTCTCGACGGTAGCGCCCTCCAAGGCGATTGTCAGCCTGGCCATTCCGGCTACGCTGGCCCTGCTGGCCAAGGCGGTCTACAATATTGTGGATACAGCCTATATCGGCATGCTGGAGGATGACAACGCTCTGGCTGCGGTAGGCGTTACGCTGCCCCTGCTGCTCATTATGGTCTCCATTGAGAATATCTTTGCGGCAGGCGCGGCGGTACTTGCCGGGCGGCAGTTGGGGGCCGACGACAAGGAGGGGGCGAACCGGACAGTCACCACAATTATCGCTTTCTCCATGCTGATCGGCATCGCGCTGTGTGTCCTGGGTATCCTGTTCATTGAGCCGCTGATGCGCACCTTCGGTGCGTCGGACGCCGTGCTTCCCCAGGCAAAGCAGTACGCCTTCTGGATGTTTATTGCCGCCCTGTTCAACCTGCCCGCCCAGAGTATGAACTGCGCCGCCCGGGCGGAGTCCTCGGTGAAGATCTCCTCGATCGCCGTGATTACCGGCGCTGCGCTGAATGTGCTGCTGGACCCGGTCTTCATGTTCTCCTGGGGACTGAATCTGGGTGTGGGGGGCGCATCTCTCGCCACCACCATCTCCCAGTGCGTGACCTTTCTCATCCTGACCGGCTTCTATCTGAGCGGACGCTCCATTATCAAAATCAAGCCCTGCTATTTCAAACTGACCGGAAAATTCCTCTGGTCGGTGATCGCCATCGGCATTCCCACCGCTGTCATCCAGATCTGCCTGGCGGTGGCGACCTCGCTGACCAATATCGCCGCAAAGCCGCTGCCGGATTCCGACCTGATCATCGCGGCCTACGGCGTGGTGCAGCGGCTGATCCTCATCGGCTGCTATGTGATCATGGGCTTTATGCAGGGCTATCAGCCGGTGCCTCCTATGCCTTCGGCGCCAGAAACGAAAAGCGCTTTCATGACTCGGTGCGCTTTGCCCTGAAAGGGGCGCTGCTGCTGACCGTGCTGGTGGCCGCCGTCTATATCCTGCTGTCCAAGCCGCTGATTCTGCTGTTCAACCGCAACCCGGTGGTGGTCGAGTTTGGCAAGTGGCTGCTCATCTCTCAGGTGGCCCTGTATCCCGCCTTTGGGCTGTGCTATATGATGACGATCACCTTCCAGACCATCGGCTCCACCAAAATGGGCCTGTTCCTGTCCCTCATCCGTCAGGGCCTGTTCTATGTGCCGTTCATACTGACCCTGCCGGGGCTGTTAGGGGTGACCGGCATCTATCTCTCCCAGCCGGCAGCGGACGTTCTGACCATTCTGGTCTGCGTCCTGCTGATCAGGTCCATGAAACGGATGGCCTCCGCCAATATGGCCGACATGGGTCACGGGGCGTGACAGCGAGACAAGAAGCAAAAGAGACAGCTGCGGGAATTGCATCCTGCGGCTGTCTCTTTTTAAAAAATCAGTCAAGGGGAACAGAACACATTGACAGAACTTGATTTGAAGAGTAAGATACATCAAGAAAACTTGATTTGAGGTGAACACATGGCCACAATCTACGAAGAGAGAGCGAAGGTGTTCAAGGCGCTCTGCGACGAACGCCGGCAGCGGATTCTGGAGCTTCTGCACGGCGGGGAGAAGTGTGCCTGTGTGCTGATTGAGGAAATGGATATGCCTCAGTCGTCCCTCTCGTATCACATGAAGATCCTGTGCGAATCCGGCATTGTGACTAGCCGTGAAGACGGAAAGTGGACGCATTACCGGATTAGCAGAGAGGGCAGTGAAAAGGCAATCAACCTGCTCAGAAAGATTACGGCCGTGACAGACAGTGATCTGGAGGGATAAGGATGCTGTGGGTCAAGGGAGAAGCCATCCCGGTGCGGAGATGGCTTTTTGCAGGAGGATCAAATCGAATTTTCTTGATTTTATATGGAAAGTGAGGTGGAAGCTATGCAGACAGCGTGGGACTTTTTTCAGAACGAGGTCCTTGGCATGAAATGGCTGAACCGGCTGGTGGGCAGCGTGGTGGAGGCCTGCGGCCTGGATGCTGCCAGCCGGGTAGGCGGCAGTATTCAATTCTTCATTTACGATACCATTAAAATCATGGTTCTGTTAGGCGTTCTGATTCTGGTGATCTCCTACATCCAGAGCTACTTTCCGCCTGGGCGCACGAAGAAGATCCTGGGGCGGTTTCACGGCCTGGGCGCCAACTGTGCTGCGGCGCTGCTTGGCACGGTGACTCCGTTCTGCTCCTGTTCCTCCATCCCACTGTTTATCGGCTTTACCGGCGCGGGTCTGCCTCTGGGCGTGACGTTTTCTTTCCTGATCTCGTCTCCCATGGTGGATTTGGGCAGTCTGGTGCTGCTGATGAGCATCTTTGGTTGGAGGGTGGCAGTTGTCTATGTGGCGCTGGGACTGGTCGTTGCTGTCCTGGGAGGGACACTGATTGAGACGCTGCATTTGGAACAGCAGGTGGAGGAATTCATTCGCAATGGCCATGCCATCGACGTGCCCCAGGAACAGCTGCGGATTCAGGATCGCATCCGGTATGCCTGGCAGCAGGTGGTCTCCACTGCGAGGAAGGTGTTTCCCTATGTGCTGGTCGGTGTGGGCGTCGGCGCAGTGATTCACAACTGGATTCCGGAGGAATTCATTGTGAAGATGCTGGGGACGGGAAATCCCTTCGGGGTAATCATCGCCGCTGCGGCGGGCATTCCCATGTATGCGGACATCTTCGGCACCATCCCAATTGCGGAGGCACTGCTGGCCAAAGGGGCACAGCTGGGTGTGGTTCTCGCCTTTATGATGGGGGTGACAACCCTGTCCTTGCCCTCCATGATCATGCTCCGCAAAGCGGTCAAGCCAAGGCTGCTGGGTATCTTTGTGGGAATCTGTACGGTTGGCATCATCCTTGTGGGCTATTTCTTTAATGTGATTCAGCCATTTATTCTGTAATGGGAGGTTATTCTGATGGCACTGTTCAGCTTTGGAAAGAAGAAGGAAGAAGAGAAGAAGGCGGCCGCCTACTGCTGCGGGGAAACGGTGGATGGCATCTGCTGCGTCCAGGTGCTGGGAGCGGGCTGCAAAACCTGTCATGAGCAGTATGAGGCGGTCAAAGCCGCCGTCAAGAATCTGGGTCTGGCAATTGAGGTGGAGTATATCACCGATCTCCAGAAGATCATGGAGTACGGCGTGATGAGCATGCCTGCCATCGTGGTCAATCAACAGGTGGTCTCTGTGGGCAAGGTGCTCAAGACGGCTGAAGTGGAGAAGCTGCTGCGCAGACTGGAGGGGTGAGATGGGCAAGAAAAAGATCGCCTTTCTCTGCGTCCACAACTCCTGCCGCAGTCAGATTGCCGAGGCTCTGGGCAGACACCTGCGAGGGGACGATTTTGACTTTTACTCCGCCGGCACGGAGACAAAGCCCCGGATCAACCAGGACGCCGTCCGCATCATGAAGGAGCGTTACGGCATCGACATGGAGCAGACTCAGTACAGCAAGACGATGGAGGAAATCCCAGTGCCTGACCTGGTGATCTCTATGGGCTGTGACGTGGGCTGTCCCTATATCGGCAGAGGCTTTGACGACAACTGGGGTCTGCCGGATCCCACCGGCCAGAGCGATGAGGCGTTTCAAGCGGTGATCCGGCAGATTGAGGAGCGGATTCTGCGGCTTTGACCCGGTTCAGCAGTCCTCCGCCCCTGCTCTGGCCAGAGTGAGACAGACCACATCCTCCGCCCCGGCGGAAGTGAGCACGGCGGCGCAGGCGGAGAGTGTGCTGCCGGTGGTGATGACGTCGTCCACCAGCAAAATCCGCTTGCCGTCCAGAGAAGGACACTGGGGAACCAGGCGGTACACACCTCGGACATTCTGCCGCCTTTGTTCGGCGGAGAGGCTGGACTGGGGCCGGGTGCTGCGGATTTTCTCCAACAGCCGCACCGGCTCCTGCGCCCAAAGGCTCCCGGCTTCCCGGGCCAGCAGCTGGGCCTGGTCATACCCCCGGCGATACCGCCGCCAGCGGTGCAGAGGCGCCCAGGTGACCAGATCCGGCGGCTCGCCCAGATGGTGAGACAGGCAGCTCCGGAGCAGGGGCCCATAGGCCTGATGATAGCAGGCCTTGCCGGAAAACTTATACCGGCGGATGGATTGGGCAGCCAGCCCCTGGTAGAACAGTGGAGAGAGACAGAGGGAGAAGCGGTCTCCGATCTGAGAGACGGAGGACGCCCCGGTGCGGGGCAGAGCTGCGCCGCAGTCCGGGCAGATGCCCAGGGCCGGACTGCCCGGGGGAAGCACCTGGGCGCAGAAGGCGCAGCGGGGCGGATAGAGCAGCTCCAGCAGGCCGGCGGCCAGCCGAAGGGGAGGAGATGGAGCCATACTTCGTCACCTCTGAACAGAAAATCTGACTTTATAGTATCGCACTCCGGAAAAATTGTCAATAAAAAGAAAAGAAGAGCGAAAGGATGCCCGGCCGGAAAATTTCCGGTCGGGCATCCTTTCAAATGTGTGAAGCAGATTACTCTCCAATGGATTCGGTGCGGATAATAAACTTGACCGAGCAGGGCAGAGCCTCATTGGAGCCGGAGAAGGAGGTGTATTCCCCTGCGTAGTCCTGAAGGGCGCGGAGCCGGTCCAGGAAGTCAGAGGCGTCGTCCTGGAACAGCTTGGAGAGTTCCCGGATACCATCCTCGTCAAACTCGGCCATGCCGTCCATCAGCTCCTTGGCGCCGTCCAGCAGCTCCACCACGCCGTCAGTCAGGTCGCCGGTGCCGTCTTTGAGGGCGGAGGTGCCGTCCTTCAGAGAGGCGGTGCCCTCTTTCAGGGAGGCGGTACCCTCTTTCAGGGTGGAAGCGCCGTCCTTCAGGGTGGAAGCACCGCTGGCCAGGCTGGAGGAGCCGTCCTTCACCTGGGTGCTGGCGTCGGCCAGAGCGCCGGAGCCCTCCGCCAGTTTCTTGGCGCCTGCCGTGGCGGTCTTGGTGCCGGCGGCCAGGGTGTCCTGGGCCTCCTTCAGAGCGCCCACGCCCTCCACCAGGGCCTTGCTGCTGCCCTCCATGGTGGTGAGACCGCCGATCATGGTGTTCAGGTTGCTGCCGTCGTTGCCGGAGATCATGGCGTCCACGCCGGCCTGAATCTGACCTGCGCCGTCCGCCAGCTGATTGCTGCCCTGAGCCAGCTGCTCCGCACCGGCGGCGGCGGAACCGGCCGCCTGCTGAATGGAATCCGCGCCGCCGGCAATCTGCTCCGCGGCCTTTTGGATGGAGCTCAGAGCGCTGTTGGCGGAGGAGAGGTCACTGTCCAGTTCCCCCAGCCCGTCGGCCACGCCGGAGATGTATTGGCTGCTGCCGGAGAGGTACTCCAGCGCGGTCTTGATGGCGGCCCGCTGGTCGTCGGTCAGACTTTCGTCCTGCAGCAGATCGTTCAGTTGACCGCTGGCCTTCTCGTTATAGCTCTTGGCGCCGGACAGTCCGCCGGAGGCGCTCTCCACCGCGTCAGGCAGCTGGCTGAGTCCATTTTGCACCATCTGAGCGGCCTCGTAGATGCCGGGGTTGTCGCTGCTGCCGCTCTTGGCGCCGCTGGAGATGGAGGCGGCTCCGGCCTGAATGCCCTTGGCGGCCTCGTAGATGCCGGGGTTGTCGCTGTCGCCGCTCTTCAGACCGGCGGAGACGCGCTGGGCGCCGGCCTGGATGGAAGCCGCACCCTCATAGATGCTCTGACCTTTGTCCCCCTTCAGCGCGGCCTTCATCAGGGCGGCGCCGTTTTTCAGCGCGGTCACCCCGTCGGGCAAGGGGATCACCTGGCTCTGGAGCTGGGCCAGACCGCTGTCAATGGCCTGAGCGCCGTCGTTGATGGAGACAAGGCCGGTGTGGAGGTCTTCCATATTGTCGGCAACAGTCCGGGCACCGGACTCCAGCTGAACCGTGCCGTCCTTCAAGCTGGCTGCGCCATCGGAGAGCTGCTGAGCGCCGTCCTTCAGATCGGCCGCGCCCGCGTCCAGCTTGCTGGCCCCGTCGTCCAGATCGGCCGCGCCCTCGTCCAGCTTGTCAACGCCGTCGGCCAGCTCGTCGGTGCCGTCAGACAGCTCACCTACGCCGTCATACAGCTCCTGGGTGCCGTCCACCAGCTGGGTGGAGGCGTCGGTCAACTCCTCCATGGCGTCCTGCAGGTCGTCAAAGGTCTCCACATCGTCCAGATCCAGCTCCTCCAGCAGGCTGTTGGAGGCCACGGTGACGGTGGTCAGCAGAGAGAAGTCGTGAATGTCCGCCTCAATGGTGACTGACTCCGGCAGGTCGATGTCCACCGGCTTCCCGTCTGTGTCGGTCAGATCGTCCAGCCCCAGGCTCTCCTTGAGACCGGGCATGGCCATGCCCACCACGATGGACTGGTCGCCGGAGTTGATCACCTTGCCGTTGGTGACCTCCACCTGGGAGACTGTCTCATTGTCCAGCATGATGCCGGAGACCACCAGGAAGGGCTGATACAGGATGACTGTCTTGCCGTTCACCGTCCGCTGGGCGGCGGTGTTGTTCACATAGGTGAAGGTCATGGCCAGGTGTCCGCTGGCTCCGTCCAGCTGCTCCGGGGTGACTGTCTGACCGTCCAGCTGATAGGACACGGAAACCTGGATGGGCAGCTCCTGGCTGGAGGTGCCCTGGTAATAGATGTCGCTGCCCGATGCCTGCCAGGTTAGGGTGCCGTCGCTGCCGGCGGTGTAGGTCTCGTCGCCCTTGACATTCTGGATGTCGGACAGGTTGGAGCGGTCGGTGAGGGTGTCCGCCTCCTCCGGGTTTTTCAGCCAGGCGCTGACGATGGTCTTGGTGGGACTGCCGTTGGCGTCGGCGATGACGTAGACGGTCTCCTCCTTGCCCTGTTCGCTGCCGTGGGTGTGCATCAGGGAGGAGGCGGCCTCGGCGATGGCGTCCGTCTCCGCGGTGGAGACCTGGGGCTCCTGACTGGCCTGGGGATCCGCTGCGCCGCAGCCGGCCAGGCAGCTCACCAGCATGCCGGCGGTGAGAGACAGGGCAATGATACGCTTGAAACTGGATCTCATATCAATTCCTCCAATTTAATGGGTTTCGGATTTGGTTTTAGCCTTGACGCCCCAGCTGGTGCGATGGATCAGCCCATCGCAGAGCAGGTACAGGGAGGGCAGAAGCAGCAACACCACCGCCATGCTGATCAGGGCGCCCCGGGCCATCAAGGTGCACAGCGAACCGATCAGATCCACGTCTGAGTAGAGGCCCACGCCGATGGTGGCGGCGAAGAAGCCCAGGGCGCTGGTGAGAATGGAGGGGATGGAGGCGGAGAGGGCCACCGTGGCGGCCTCGGTCTTCTCCTTGCCCCGGGAGCGCTCCAGCTGATAGCGGTTGGTCATCAGGATGGCGTAGTCCACGGTGGCGCCCAGCTGGATGGTGCCGATGACGATGGAGGCGATAAAGGGCAGGGTGGCGTTGGTGTAATAGGAGAGGCTCATATTGATGTAGATGGCCAGCTCAATGACCAGCACCAGCAGCACCGGCAGGGACACCGAGCGCAGCACCAGCAGAATGATCAGGAAGATGGCGCCGATGGAGACCGCGCTGACCACCTGGAAATCGTGGTCGGTGATGGTGATCAGATCCCGGGTGCAGGGGGCCTCGCCGATCAGCATGCCGGAGGGGTCGTACTCCTTGAGAATATTGCCCAGCACCTCCACCTGCTGATTCACCTCGTCGGTGGCCACCTTGTATTCCGAGCTGATCAGCATCAGCTGCCGGCCGCCGCTCTCCAGCGCACCGACCATCGCCTCCGGCAAAAAGTCCTTGGGGATACGGTAGCCGATCAGAGAATCAGTGGCCAAGGCGAACTGGACGCCGTCCACCTGCTCCATCTCATTCAGCATGGCCTTGGTCTCCTTGGGGGAGAGCTGGTCGTCTGCCAGAATGAGATGGATGGTGCTCATGTCGAACTTGTCAGAGAGCTCGGCGTTGGCCTGGACGCTGGGCAGGTAGTCCGGCAGGCTGGAGTCCAGATTATAGTAGACGTTGACATTGCTGTAGCCGTAGATGGCGGGGATCCAGCACAGCAGCAGGATCACGGCCAGCACCTTGTGGTGTTTGATAATAAAGGAAGAGAGCTTGTCGCAGTTGAGGGTGAGGGGCTTGTGGCTGGTCTTCTGAATGGCCTTATCAAAGACCAGCATCAGAGAGGGCAGCACGGTGACGCAGCAGATGACGCCCAAAACCACGCCCTTGGCCATGACAATGCCCAGATCCATGCCCAGCGTAAAGGTCATAAAGCACAGGGCGATGAAGCCTGCCACCGTGGTGAGAGAGGAGCCCGCCACCGAGGTGATGGTCATAGCAATGGCTCGGGCCATGGCCTCTTCCTTGTCCGGATGGAGCAGCCGCTGCTCTTTGTAGCTGTTCCAGAGGAAGATGGAGTAGTCCATGGTGACACCCAGCTGCAGCACCGCCGCCAGAGCCATGGTGATGAATGAGATCTCCCCCTGGATGATGTTGCTGCCCAGATTGTAGATAATGGCCAGGCCGATGTTGAGCATGAACAGCACCGGTGCCATCCAGGAG
>CAMELY010000046.1 GCA_945926565.1 uncultured Clostridia bacterium
CATGGAGACCATGAAGCGGATCGCCACCAAGCACGGCCTGGTCTGCCTGCTCCACGAGAAGCCCTATGCCGGCATCAACGGCTCCGGCAAGCACAACAACTGGTCTGTGGGCACCGACGAGGGCGAGAACCTCTTCGAGCCGGGCGACGATCCCCTGCACAACCTGCAGTTCCTGCTGGTGCTCTCCTGCGTGCTGGCCGCTGTAGACGATCACGCCGACCTGCTCCGGGAGTCTGCCGCCGACGTGGGCAACGATCACCGTCTGGGCGCTCAGGAGGCGCCTCCCGCCATCATCTCCATCTTCCTGGGCGACCAGCTGGATGAGGTGGTGAGCCAGATCATCAACGGCTCCGAGACCGCTTCCGCCTCTGTGGGCGAGCTGAACACCGGTGTCTCCACCGTTCCCGTGCTGCACAAGGACGCCACTGACCGGAACCGCACCTCCCCCTTCGCCTTCACCGGCAACAAGTTCGAGTTCCGTATGGTGGGCTCCCGCGACTCCATCGCCTCTCCCAACACCGCTCTGAACGCCGCTCTGGCTGAGGCCTTCTGTGCCGCCGCCGACGCTCTGGAGGGTGCCGAGGACTTTGAGGCCGCCTGCAAGGCCTACATCAAGGAGTCCCTCATCAAGCATCAGCGCATCGTCTTCAACGGCGACGGCTACTCCGACGCCTGGGTGGAGGAAGCGGAGCGCCGCGGCCTGCCCAACATCAAGAGCATGGTGGACGCCGTGCCCGTGCTGGTGCAGGACGACGTGGTGGCCATGTACGAGAAGTTCAACATCTTCACCCGCGCCGAGCTGGCCTCCCGTGTGGAGGTCCAGTATGAGACCTACGCTAAGAACATCAACATCGAGGCCAACGTCATGATCCACATGGCCTCCAAGGCCTATATCCCCGCCGTGGTGGCCTATACCGGCGACCTGGCCAACACCGTGGCCGCGCTGGAGGCCGTGGACGCCGACGCCTCCGTCCAGAAGGAGCTGCTGAACAAGGTCAACGCCCTGCTCAAGCAGGCCTCCGCCGCCCTGGCCGATCTGGAGGCCAAGCTGCCCGCTGTCAACGCCATGGATTCCATGGGCTCCATGGCCCACGCCTTCCACGATGTCATCCTGCCCTGCATGGCCGCCCTCCGGGCTCCCATTGACGAGCTGGAGCTGCTGGTGGATCAGGATGTGTGGCCCATGTACAGCTACGGCGACCTGCTGTTCGAGGTGTAATTTTCCGACACTCCTTTTCCCTTCCCATAAACAGGCGAGTCCCCGCCGGAGCAATCCGGAGGGGACTTGCCTTTTCCGTTCCATTTTTCCCTTGACTTTTTCCGGAAAAATGTGATAAAAAGAGAGTGCCGTGTAGCACATCGTCTCTGATCGCAAAGCGTATCTGATCCTCTGAGGATCGGATGCGCTTTCTTTTTTGAGCGTCCTGTGCCCGGGGCAGTCATTCTATAGCTGCGCGTCACAGCGCGGGAGGTAATACTATGATCAAGACAAAATCCCAGGGAATCATCTTCGGCATCATCATGTCCTACGCCATGGCCTACGGCATGGAGGTCTACAACATGGCCATCAAGCTGGGCGTTGACCTGCAGGTGGGGGGCTTCAGCACCATGACCAATCTCGTGTTCTGGGAGGCCTTCAAGGAGGCGCTCTACATGGGCCTCTTCGTCTTCCTGTTCTCCAACCTCTGGGGCAACCGGTTTGGCGCCGCTTTCGCCGCCCGGCACTGTGATCCGGAGCGGGACAACCCCTATTTCTGCCAGCTCCTGCGCCAGGGCGGCACGGTGGCCGTCATGTGCCCCACCATGAGTCTGGTGGCCTCCATTCTCTTCAATATCATCCTGGGCGGCGCCTCCTGGGTACAGCTGCCCGCCATCTGGGTAGGCACTGTGCTGAAAAACTTCCCCATGGCCTTCCTGTGGAACTTCTTCGCCGCCGCCCCCTTCTCTCACTGGCTGTTCGGCAAGCTGTTCCCGGCGCAATAAATCTCTTGCGGCAAAAACAAAAGAGGAGCTGTCTCCCTTCCTGGGAAAGCAGCTCCTCTTTGATTATACCTTCACCACATCTACCACGGTGAGCGCATCCCCGCTGACGGTAAAGCGCACGTCATACCCGGCGAAGGTCAGGCCGTAGCGCCTGGCGGGGTCCTTCTGATAGGCGGGCCTGGGATCCTGGGCCAGAACCCCCAGCAGCGCCTCCCGCTTCTCCGCCGGGATCCGGGCCAGCAGCTCTGCCGGGCAGTCCACCTTCAGCAGCCTGCGTTCCACACGGTCGGTAAAGCCGCCGGTGGCCTCCGGTCGGCAGTCCACATAGGGGAGGTAGGGCTTGATGTCCAAAATCGGCGTCCCGTCCATCAGATCCGCCCCGGACACCACCAGCGCATGGCCCAGGCCGGGCCGTTCCTCCACCCCCTCCAGCCTGACAGAGGACAGGCCGATGGGGTTGGGCCGGTAGGGGGAGCGGGTGGCAAAGACCCCCATGGACTGATTTCCCCCCAGCCGGGGCGGGCGCACCGTGGGCTGCCAGGTCTCCCGCACCGCCTGACTGAACTGCCAGATCAGCCACAGGTGGGAGAACTCCTCAATCCCCCGGAGGGCGTCCGGGTTCCGGTACTCTGGCGTAAACACGATCTCCCCCCGCAGGGCCTCCACCAGGCCGCTCTGGCGGGGCACACCGAATTTGGTGGCAAAGTCAGTGCGGATGTGGGCGATCACCTTCATGGAAATGATATCAGGCATAAATCCCTCCCGGAGCCTGAACGCTCCTGTGAAAAGGAGGCTGGAACCCGATCTGTTCCAGCCTCTCTTGCCGAGTTCTTTTACTTACAGCCGGCAGCGCAGCCGATCTCCTCGTCGGGAATGGGATAGCGCTCGGTAAAGCAGCCGTCGCAGAAGCCGCAGTCGGCGTCCGGTGCGATCTTGTGCAGGCTCTCCAGGCTGAGGAAGGCCAGAGAGTCGGCGCCGGTCATCTCCCGGATCTCCTCCACCGTGTGGTGGCAGGCGATCAGCTTCTCCTTGTCGGGAATGTCGGTACCAAAGTAGCAGGGGGCGATGAACTCCGGGGAGGACACCCGCATGTGCACCTCCGTGGCCCCCGCCTGGCGGAGCAGGTTGATGATCGCCTTGCAGGTGGTGCCCCGGACGATGGAGTCGTCAATCATGACCACCCGCTTCCCCTCCACCTGGCAGCGGAGGGCGCCCAGCTTGATGCGCACCGCCTGCTCCCGGCTCTGCTGGTTGGGGGTGATAAAGGTTCGGCCGATGTACCGGTTTTTCACAAAGCCCTCGCCGTAGGGGATGCCAGAGGCCTCGGCGTAGCCCATGGCGGCGTCCAGGCCGGAGTCGGGCACGCCGATGACCAGATCCGCCTCCACCGGAGACTCCTTTGCCAGGAACCGGCCGGCGTTCTTCCGGGCCTCATGGACAGACTGGCCGCAGATGACACTGTCCGGACGGGCGAAGTAGATGTATTCAAAGATGCACAGGTGGCTCTTGCCCTGGCAATTGGTGCGGATGGAGCGGATGGTGCACTCCTTCTGGCCGTTTTTGGCATCGGGCGGCTCCACCACTACGATCTCGCCGGGCTCCACCTCCCGGATATACTCCGCCTCCACGCCGTCCAGGGCGCAGGACTCGCTGGCGAAGTAGACCGCGTCCCCCTTCCGGCCCATGCACAGGGGGCGGAAGCCCCAGGGATCCCGGGCGGCGATCAGCTTTCGGGGGCTCATGACGATGAGGGAGAAGGCCCCCTTCAAGTGGGGGATGGCCCGGCACACCGCCTCCTCGACGCTGGGGCAGGTGAGCCGCTCCCGGGCAATGGCGTAGGAGATGATCTCCGTGTCTGAGGTGGTCTGGAAGATAGCGCCGTTGTACTCATACTCCCGGCGCAGCTGCTGGGTGTTGACCAGGTTGCCGTTGTGCACCACGGCCAGAGTGCCCTTGACATACTTCAGGGTCAGAGGCTGGGCGTTTTCCCGCTGGCCGGCGCCGGTGGTGGCGTAGCGGACGTGGCCCACCGCCATGGTGCCCCCCAGCTCCTTCAGCTTTTTCTCGTCAAAGACGTCGCCCACCAGGCCCACGTCCTTGTAATAGGACAGCTCCCGGTCGTTGGTGGTGGCGATGCCGCAGGCCTCCTGGCCCCGGTGCTGGAGGGCGTAGAGGCCGTAATAGGTGGTTTTCGCGCAGTCGCCCTTGGGATCCCAGACGCCGAAGACGCCGCATTCCTCATGAATACTCATCAGAGTTCCCCCTGTTCCGTTCCAAACTTGCCTTTATTCTAGCACATCCCCTCCCTTGCCGCAATGGTGAGAAATGGAGAGGCTTTTCCCCATTTCTTCCCGCCTTCTGGGCAATCGGTACGGTAAAATGTCCCATTTTTCTTTTGAAAGTCTCTTGACATTTCTTTTCCGGCGGAGCATACTATTGTTACACTCAGCAAAAGGGAGTAGCTTGCAGCAGCTGCTGTGATCCGTTCCGTCAATACGGCTGACGCCCGGAAGGATCTGAAAAAGCGAGACTTTTGCCGCCGGAGGACTGTTCCGTCCCCTCTGCGGCAAAGGTCTCTTTTCTTTTTCTCCGCCGGCTCCCGAACTTTATACCATTTTGAGAGGAGTGTTCACATGCAAGCACTGTTCGGAAATCTGCTCCTGCTCCAGTGGCAGCAGGTGGTCATGTGGGCCATCGGCGGCCTGCTGATCTACTTGGCCATCGTCAAGGATATGGAGCCCACCCTGCTGCTGCCCATCGGCTTCGGCACCATCCTGGTCAACCTCCCCCTGTCCGGAGCGGTGACCCAGGTGATCGATGGCGTTACCGAGACCGGGCCACTCAGCGTCCTCTTTGACGCAGGCATCTCCAACGAGCTGTTTCCCCTGCTCCTGTTCGTGGGCATCGGGGCGATGATTGACTTCACCCCCCTGCTGTCCAACCCCAAGCTGATGCTCTTCGGAGCCGCCGCCCAGTTCGGCATCTTCTTCACCCTCTGTATGGCTTTTCTGCTGGGCTTCGACATCCACGACGCCGCCTCCATCGCCATCATCGGCGCGGCAGACGGCCCAACCTCCATCTTTGTGGCCAACTATTTCAACTCCCAGTACATCGGCCCTATTGTGGTGGTGGCCTACTCCTACATGGCCCTGGTGCCCATCATCCAGCCCCCGGTGATCCGGCTGATCACCACCAAGGAGGAGCGGAAAATCCGCATGGCCTACGCCGACCGGGAGGTCAGCAAGCTGACCAAGATCCTCTTCCCCATCTGCATCACCGTCATCGCCGGGCTGGTGGCCCCCCGCAGCGTGGCCCTCATCGGTTTTCTCATGTTCGGCAACCTGATCCGGGAGTGCGGCGTGCTGGATAACCTGTCCGACACCGCCCAGAAAGTACTGGCCAACCTGATCACCCTGTTTCTGGGCATCACGGTGGCCTCCAAGATGCAGGCGGAGGCCTTTCTCAACCGGGAGACGCTGATGATCCTGCTGCTGGGGCTGGTCGCCTTTGTCTTTGACACGGTGGGCGGCGTGCTGGTGGCCAAGCTCTACAATCTGGTCAGCCGGCAGAAGATCAATCCCATGATCGGCGCGGCCGGCATCTCCGCCTTCCCCATGTCCGCCCGGGTGATTCACAAGATGGGTCTGGAGGAGGATCCCCAGAACTTCCTGCTCATGCACGCGGCGGGGGTCAACGTCTCCGGACAGATCGCCTCGGTCATCGCCGGCGGCATGATTCTCACCCTGTTCGCCTGACCCGAAAGGAGGCCGTCATGATGTTGGAACAGTTTCTCCCCGTACTGCTCAAGGCCCTGCAGGGCTGGCTGGGCGTCTTTGTGGTGACGCTGGTGATCATTCTGGTCATCGCGCTGCTGAACTTCTTTACCTCTGACAAATAGGCAAACACAGCGGCCCGCCGGATATCCGGCGGGCCAATTTTATTTGCTTATTCTGCTTTTCGCCGCCTGCCGGCGACCTCCCGAAAGCGCAGCTGGGCTGGGGTGTCCATCAGCGGCTCCTTGGGCGGGAACTGCCGGTCAAAGTCCGCCGCAGCATCCAAGTCCACCTCATAAATCGGATCCTCCAGATATCGGCCCGCCGCCCCGGACAGTGCTCCCTCTGTCAGCACACAGACCTGGAGCGCGTCGGCATAGCAGCCGTCCGCCGTCCGGATGCCCAGCTCCTCCGCCGGCCGGAAGCCCTGGCGGCCGTAATAGGCCGGGTCCCCCAGCAGCAGAATTGCCTGAAAGCCCAGCGCCTTGGCCCGCTCCCGGGAGGCGGCCAGCAGCCGGCTGCCCACTCCCTGCCGCTGATACTCCGGCAGCACCGAGATGGGGCCCAGGGTGAGCACCTGGCGGCGCACCCCGTCATCTCCCATGATCTCCCCTTTTATCTGGGCCACATGGCCTACAATCTTTTCCCCGTCCAGGGCCACCAGACTCAGCTCCGGCACAAAGGCGGAGCAATCCCGCATGGTGTGCAGCAGATAATGCTCGCAGCAGCCGGGACAGTAGCAGTTCCAAAAGGCCTCCCGGGTGACCCGCTCCGCCTCGGCCCAGTCACCGGGGCGCTCCGCTCGAATGATAAGCTCCATAAAACTTCCTTTCCTTGGTGCAGAAAAGGCGGGAGATTACCGCATCTCCCGCCCTGTCTGTCACAGCAGATTGTTCTTCTCCCGCAGTACGTTGATGGGGGTCACAATGATCTGCCCCTTGCCGTCCAGCAGATTGTCCGGCAGGAACAGCCGGCTGCTGGTGTCCAGGCCCTCAAAGGTGAAGCCCAGCAGCTCGTTGATTTCCCGCTCCGGCCACTCGGCGGCGGCATCGTACACCGGGGTGATGGAGGGGACGGAGGCCTCTCCCACCACCTCATAGCAGGCCACATCGGGGCCCATGGAGTAGTCGTAGGTGATGACCGGCTGGCCCTCCTTGTTCAGGTGGCCGTGGATCATGACCAGCAGCCGGCCCTCCGCCCGCATCTGTTGGGCCACAGGGACCACCTGGTCTTTTGTGATGGAAATTTTCGTGTTGGTTTGCATAGCAGACACCGCCTTTATGGTTGAAGTTTGGGATTAACAGATCCGGGGCAGCTGTGCGCCGGTGAGCTTGGTCAGCACCCGTCCGCCGCCCAGATAGGTGTTCAGAATCACTTTGCCGGGATACTGGTCGGACACATGGCCGATCACCGCCGCCTGTTCCCCGCCGGGGGTCTTTCTCAGGGCGTCCAGCACCGCCTCCGCCCGCTCCGGAGCTACTACCGCCAGCAGCTTGCCCTCGTTGGCGCAGTAGAGGGGATCCAGTCCCAGCAGGTCGCAGGCGGCCTGCACCGGGCCGCTGACAGGCAGGGCCTCCTCCTCCAGCTCGATGGAGAAGGGGCGGTTTTCCGTGAACTCGTTGAGGGTGGTAGCCACGCCTCCCCGGGTGGGATCCCGGAGAACCCGGACGCCGCCGCAGTCCAGGGCCGCCTTGGCCAGCAGATGCAGGGGCCGGCAGTCCGACCGGAGGGGGCTCCCGGTGAGCAGACCGTTCCGGGCCATCAGGACGGTGGCCCCGTGGTCGCCCATAGTGCCGGAGAGGATGACCGCGTCTCCCGGCTGGATGGCCTCCGGAGAGAGGCCGGGATAGGTCAGGGTGCCGATGCCGGAGGTGTTGAGGTACACCCCGTCTCCCCTGCCCCGCTCCACCACTTTGGTGTCGCCGGTGACGATCTGAACCCCCGCCTCCCGGGCCGTCCGGGCGATGGAGTCCACGATTCGTTTGACCCCCGCCATGGGGAAGCCCTCCTCCAGCACCATGGAGAGGCTGAGGTATTTGGGGGTGCCGCCGCACATGGCCAGGTCGTTCACCGTGCCGCAGACGGCCAGCTTGCCGATGTCTCCCCCCGGAAAAAAGAGGGGACTCACCACAAAGCTGTCGGTGGAAAAGACCAGTGGGCCGGAGAGCTCCAGCACCGCCCCGTCTCCCAGAGCGCTGAGGGCCTCATTGCGAAAGGCGGGCACCAGCAGCTCGTCGATGAGCTGGGCAGTCTTCTTGCCGCCACTGCCGTGGTCTAAGGTGATAATATCCGTTGTCATACCTGTGTCTCGATTCTTTGATACTTATAGGCCGCCGCGCAGGCTCCCTCGGAGGAGACCATGCAGGGGCCGATGGGGTGCTCCGGCTGACAGCCCTTGCCGAAGAGGGGGCAGTCCTGGGGCCGGAGCTGTCCGCAGATAATCTGCCCGCAGCGGCAGCCGGGAATCCCCTCCTTGTCGGTGGGGTGGAATGGGAAACGCCGGGCGGCGTCAAAGTCCTGAAATTCCCCTTTCAGGCCCAGTCCGCTCTCCGGAATCGTCCCCAACCCCCGCCACACGTCGGAGACCGGCTCCAGCACCTGGGCCATGAGGGCCTGGGCCGCCGGGTTGCCCTGGGGCCGCACCGCCCGAGTATACTCGTTTTCCAGCCGGGGCCTCCCCTCCCGGAGCTGCACCAGCAGGGCGTAGAGGGCGGCCAGCAGATCTCCCGTCTCAAAGCCGGAGACCACGGCGGGAAGGCCGTACTCCTCCGGCAGGAACCGGAAGGCCTCAGCGCCCAGGATGGTAGCCACATGGCCGGGACAGAGAAAGCCGTCCACCCGGAAGTCGGGCCGCTGGATCAGGGCCCGGAGGGCGGGCTCGGTGCGCTTGAGCAGGCAGAGGAGTGAGAAATTGGAAAGGCCCCGGCGCTTCGCCTCCAGTACCGACAGGGCGGTGCCCGGAGCCGTCGTCTCAAAGCCTACCCCCAGGAAGACCACCTGTCTGTCCGGGTTGTCCCGGGCAAGTTCCAGGGCGTCCATGGGGGAATAGACCCAGCGGATGTCCGCCCCCAGCGCCCGGCGGCGCTGGAGGTCGTCTCCCGGCACCGAGCCGGGCACCCGCATCAGGTCGCCGTAGGTGGTGAGAATGAGGCCGGGCGTCTCGCTGAGCCTGAGCACCTCGTCCATGAGTCCCGCGGGGGTGACGCAGACGGGGCAGCCGGGGCCGGAGAGCAGCTGGATGCCGGGGGGCAGCAGCTGCCGCAGCCCCGCCTTGGCAATTGCCATGGTGTGGGTGCCGCAGACCTCCATCAGCCGGATTTCCCGGGAAAACGTCATCTCCCGGATGGCCCGAAGCAGCTTCTGGGCCCCCGGCAGCCGCTGGAAGGCGGTCTCAGAGAGCATCGGCCACCTCCTGGAGGGCTTTCAGGTTTTCCAATGCCTGCTGTTCGTTCAGCTTTTCAATGGCAAAGCCGGCATGGGCAATGACATAGTCCCCCAGCTGGGGATTGTGAAGGAAATCCACCCGGATCTTCCGCCGGATGCCCTCCAGCTCGCCGATGGCGTCGTTGCCGTCGATTTGGGTCAGTTTCAGTGGTACGGCTAAACACATACTGTGCCGCCTCCTTTGGATGCGATCAGGGTCTGCCCCAGGGGGATGCCCTGGTCGTTGGTGGAGACCCTGGAGTGATGATAGGGGGTAAAGCCCGCCCCGGCCAGCCTGTCCAGCGTCCGGGAGAGCACCCAGTGATTGAGAAAGACGCCGCCGGAGAGCACCACCTGGGTCAGACCGGTTGACGCTCTGGCCTGTTCGCAGTGGTACAGGGCCAGATCAGACAGGCTGTTCATAAACCGGGCGGCGATGGTTTCCGGGGAAATACCCCTCTTCCGGTCGGCCAGAATGGCCACTATCAAAGGCCGGGTGTCCAGCACGGACAGGGCTTTCTCTTCATAGAACCGGAGGGGATAGGCCTCGGTGACATTCTCCCGGGCCATGGCCTCCAG
>CAMELY010000047.1 GCA_945926565.1 uncultured Clostridia bacterium
CAGCATCGCGTTGTCCACCTGGTTGGGGTAGTTGGTGGCGCCGATGAAGATCACCGACTTGTCCGCAGAGTTGATCCGGTTATAACCGGTGAGGAAAGCGGTGGTGATCGAGGCGGCGTACTCCGGCAGGTCGGGCAGGGAGCGGTTTTTGCACACGCTGTCCACCTCGTCGATAAAGACGATGCAGGGGGCGTTCTTCTCCGCCTCCTCAAACAGCCGGGTGACAATCTTTTCCGCATCGCCTACAAACTTGCTCCGGATATCCGAGCCGTCCAGGGAGATGAACTTGTAGTCCTGGTTCATCAGCTCATGGGCAAAGGCCTCAATAATGTAGGTCTTGCCGCAGCCCGGAGGGCCGATGAAGAAGAAGGAGTGGATATTCTTCATGCCCAAAAAGTCCCGCAGGGCGCTGTTCTGGCTGTCCTTGACACAGCTTCTCAGCTGCTCCTTCAGCTCGCTCATGCCGGACACATCATCAAAGGAGTGCTTGGGGGCAGGCTTGTACCACTTGGCCACATCCTCGTCGGTGACGGCGGAGCGGCCCTTTCCGGCGCCGGACTTGGAGGCGTTGGGGGTGCCTCCCTCGCCGCTGCCCCCTGCCGTGGGACGGGGCGCGGACTTCTGCGGCGCAGCGGCCGCCCTGGCCTGATTGCGCTGGATGTAGTCCTGGTCACAGATCCGGCGGATGGCCTCGATCTGGGCGTTGAGCTCCTGGAGCTTGCTCTGCTGGTAGGCCCGCTCCTCGCCGGTGCTCATCCGGGCCATCTCAGAGCGGAGGTTGGCCGCCTCCTGCAGGTAAGCGCACTCCTCCACGCAGTGCTGGTTGCCATTGTTGATAAAGGCGTTCTCCGCCTTGGCCATGGCCGCCTTGCACTTGCTGTTGGCCGTCTGCTTTCTGGTAAAGTAGTCGTTTCTCATCACAGATCCCTCTTTCCGCTGACGGCGCAGCCTCAGTCAATGTCGTCCATCATCTGGTCGTAGTCACTGAAGCCTTCGGTCCGGATCTCCTCGGCGTACTGGCGCAGATGGTCCGCGCTGGCCTCCACGGCCTTACTCTCCACGCCGCCGGCAGCCGCAGCCCGCTGGAGCATCTTCTCATACTCGCTCTCCTCCTCCCGCTGGAAGGCGGACAGGTTCTGATAGGGGCTGTCCAGATCATCGCTGATGCGGATAAACTCGTCCAGGTCGATCTCCCGGCTGATGAGCCGCTCCACGTTCTTCTGCCACTCGCCGCCCATGTTCTCCAGGGTATGGCTGTCCAGCACGGAGCCGGTGGTACTCTCTCCGGCTACCTCGTTGGAAAATTCGTTCATCAGCCGCACCTGCCGGTTGAGGAAGGTGTTGCGCACGCTGGGGGAGGCGCCGTAGAGCCGGTTGAGCAGCTTGAGGGCCTTGCCCAGGTCGTTCATGTCCCCGGCCAGGACGGCGGAGGAGGACGCGTCCCGCAGGTTCTCCCGGGCCTGCTTGATCAGGGCCAGAGAGCCGCAGGCCAGCTCGATCTTCTGCCGTGCCCGGTCCCGCATGGTCTTGGAGCTGGAGGCGCTCTCCACGATCATCATCTGCCGCTTGATAAACAGACGGTAGTTCTCCTCCAGGCGGTTGAGCTCAGCGGTCAGCTCCGCCTCGATCTGCAGGCGGCTCTTTTTCGGCTTGACTACCTTTTTGACTGCCTTTTTCGCCGCGTTCTGGGCCTCGTGCCGTTTGTCATTCCAAAATCCCATAGTAATATTCCTTTCTCGGTTGTCCGGACAATCCGGCAGCTCAGTAGGTCAGTTCCTCTTCCTCAGTCACTTCTTGCGTCTCCTGGGCAATGTTCTCCAGGATCTGCTCGTTGTGCTGAATCTGCTCCTGCAGAATCCGCTCCCGCTGGGCCCGGCGCTCCGCCTCCAGGCGCTTCTGCTCCAGCATTCTGCCCTTGGCCTCGGCGTCCCGCAGGGCCTTCTCCTCAATCTCCTGCTCCGCCTTGCGGAAGGCCTCAGAGGTGCGCATCATGCTCATGACGACCTCCTCAGAGGCGGCCATGGCCCGGATCTGCTCCGCGCTGCCCCTGGTCTGGGCCCGCAGCTTCTCCGCCTCCTCCTGCATGGAGGCCATCTGATGGAGCATGTGCTCCTGGGCGGCGGCGATCTTGTCCAGTTCCTCCCGGCTCAGCTTGACGTCCCGCTGGGTGAGCTGAATCCGGCTCTGCTCAATCTGGCTCTCCAGAGACTGGATCATCTGCTTGTTCCGGGCGATCATCTGCTCCAGCTCGGTGAGGCGGTCCCTCAGATCCAGGGCGTTGTTCATCAGGGTCTGGATCTCCTGGGCCTTGCCGGTGAAGACGTGACCCACCTCTCCGCCGCAGGTGTCCACCTCTTCTGCGGCGGCAGGCTCCTCCTCCCGCAGGCGGATGGCGGCGGCCCGGGCAGCCTCCCGCTCCCGGTCCACGCGGACCTGCTCCCGCTCCTGCTGCTCCAGAGAGCGCTTGGCGTTGTCAATGGCCTTGGAGCAGGCGATGATGGTCGTGTAGATGTCCAGGCGGCTCAGCCGCTTCTCCATCTCCTCCCGCTGATTCTGATGTCTGGGAATCTCGTTGACCCGGACGCTGGTGGCGTAGCCCAGGGCCAGCAGGCAGGACTCAATCGTCTGCTGGCTGTGGGTGCGGGCCGCCTCGGTCAGCTCGCCGATGATCTTCTCCAGCTCGTGATCCACATTCCAGGTGTCGGTACGGGTGGTGTCCGCGCTGTTCAGGCTCTTGATAAACTTCTGGAGCTGCGCATTGTATTTGGCCAGATCCATGTCGTCGATCTTGCCCCGGCAGGGCTGGAAGCTGACTGCCTTCAGCTTTTCCACACACCCCTCCAGAAAGGCCCGATCCTCCGACGCCTTTTTCTTCTGCATATCATCTAACCAGCCCATATTCTTTCTTCCTTTCCGGTAATTGATTTGATGGGTGCCTGCTCACACCCGCGCTGATTTATTCTGCCTCTGCCTCCCGCAGGAAGTCAAAGAGGTTGATCGTTTCAGATTTCTGATAGCGGCCGGCGGTGCCCAGAGCGAAGGTGACGTCTCCGTTGAGCTCCTTGCGCACTCCCAGCTGCCACTCCTCGCCCCGGCCGGCGGTGGAAAAGCGCATGGGGCGCAGCGCCTCCCGCTTGCCCGGTTTTTTGATGTGGATGGTCAGCTCCACGCTGTCCACCGTCTTGGCCGCCCGGAAGGCCTCCGGAATCCAGCTGATCTGGCCGGCAGGGAGATCCTTCCAGGGCTCAAACCAGGCCGCCGACTCGCCGGTTTTCTCCGGCTGCTCGTCCTCGCCGCCGAGCTTCCACTCATAGACGGTGACGCCCAGCCGGATATCCCCCAGATAGAGCGCTCGATAGCGGTCGGCA
Organism: uncultured Clostridia bacterium; assembly: GCA_945926565.1. Lineage (GTDB taxonomy): Bacteria > Bacillota > Clostridia > Oscillospirales > Oscillospiraceae > Onthomonas. The sequence goes on from CAMELY010000047.1 coordinate 3,369, forward strand.
TAGCTCTCATGTACCTTTTCCAGCTCCGGGGTCATCTCTCCCAGAACCTCCAGCACCTCAAAGCCACAGCGGGGGCATTCGGACAGATCTCCCGTCTCTCTGCCGCAAACAATACATTTCATCGGTCTTCCTCCTTCGTTTTGTTCAGCTGCTCAGCGCCTCGATCACCTTTTCCTGGTATTCTCTGCGATATTGCTCCAGCTCCCCGGCAATCTGCTCCAGCTTCGCACCGGGCAGGCTCTTATATTGATCCCCGCCGCCCGCATTGCGCAGGTATTTGAGGTCCTCCTCCATACTCTGGCGCAGCTTGCGCAGCCGGGCTACCTGCTGCTCCAGCTGATACAGCTGGCCGGTATACTCCTCCACATTGAGCCGTCTCAGCCAGTCCTGATGCTGCTTTTTCTCCTGCTCCAGCTGCAGCCGTCTCCGGTTCAGCTCGGTCTGCTTTTTGTCCCGCTCCTCCTGCAGGGCCCGGAGCTGTTCCGCCTGGGCCTGGGCCTGTTTCTGAAGCCCGTCGATCTCCCCGTGCAGGGCGGCCAGCTCTGCCGTATGGCGCTCACGCTCCTGGGAGAGTTTGTCCTTCCAGGCCTGCACCTCTGCCTCGTCCGCCTGGTTGGCCTCCTGGGCGCTGCGCAGGGCATCCTTCAGCTGGGACAGTCTGGCGTTCAGGGCGCCGTTTCGCTCCTGGGCCTCGGCAATCTTCTGCTCCAGTCCGGCGATCTGTCCCTCCAGCTCCCGCCGGTATTCGGCAAAGTTGCCTGCCGCCAGGGTCTGCTCCTGCCGCTCCAGCTCCGCCTTTTTCTCGGCGCACACGGTATTGCGCCGGCTGATCTCCTGACTCTTCTCCCGCAGGTCGTCGGCCAGGGCCCGCTCGGTCACCCGTAGCGTCTCCAGCTCCTTTTCCAGCTGCTGGGTCTCCGCCCAAGCCTTCTGCAGTCCCTCGTCGAGATCAACCTTCTCCTGCCGCAGCCGGGCCAGGGTCTCCCGCTGCCGGGTCAGGCTGGCCTGAGCCGCGTCATACTCTGCCTGGAAGGCCTCCTTTTCCGCCTGGGCCTGGGGCAGTTCCGTCCGGGTGAGCTGCTCGTTTCGGCCGGCGGCGGCGGCATTCTCCTGCTCCAGCGCCTGGAGCTGTGCCTGGGCGGATTGATTCCGGTCAAGCCACGTCTGCATCGTCTCCCGGGCCGCCCCGATCTGATCGTCCAGGCTCTGGCTCAGCGCCTCCTGCTCCGCACAGCCGGACTGCAGCTCAGCAAGCTGGGCCTTGGCCGCGGCCGTCTTCAGCGCCAGCTGGTTGAGCCTGCCGGTGTTCTCGCTGTGCAGGTGCTGGGTCTCCTCCAGGGCGGCGGTGGTCTCTGTCAGTGCCTGGGTCAGGGCGGGCAGCGCCTCGTTTTGCAGCTGCCGCAGCTCAGCGCGGGCGATGTCCAGTCTGGCCTGATCCTGGCGCAGCCGCTCCTCCAGCGTCTTTGTCTCCCCGAGGCAGGTATTTGTCCCGTTCTGCGCGTCCGTCAGCGCCTGCCGCAGGCTGTCTCTGCGCTGGATCTCTTTCTGAAGCCGGGCCGTCGCCTGGCCCAGCTGGCCGTCCAGCGCATCGGCCTGGGTCCGGGCCGCCTCCAGCGCCTGATCAATACTTTCCATCTGCGCCTTTAGCTCCGGCAGGGTCTTCCCCTCCAGCTGTGCCAGCGACGCCCGGTCCGCAGTCAGCTTCTCCCGGCCGCGCTCCAGTTCGGCATTGGCTCCAGCCAGCTGACCGTCCAGGGTCTCCTGCTCCTGCCGCACCTGGGTCAGGGCTGCGCCCACCGTCCGGCAGCGCTGCTCTGTCTCCGCCCGCTGCCGGCGGGCCTGGGCCAGGGCTGTCTCGGTGGATTCCGTCTCTTTTGCGGCGCTCTCCAGCGCGGCGGTCAATTCCGCCCGCTGCCGGCGCAGCACCTCCAGGCGGCTCTGGGCCGCCTCCAGGTCGGGGGTGAGTCTGCCCCGCACCTCCGCCTCCAGGGCGGCGCAGCGGGGCTGAAGCTCCGCCAGGGCCCGCTGGGCGTCCTGCAGCCCACGGCGCTTTTCCGTCAGAGACCGCTCCAGCTCCCGCTGGCGCTGTTCCGCCTGGGTCAGCTCTTCCAGCTGTTCTCCCGCTTCAGCCACCTGGCGCTCCAGCTCCCGGAGCCGTTCGCCCCGCCGGTGGCTGTCGATGAGCTGCCGGTTGCGGCTGCAGATGGGCAAGATCAGCTGCTTGCTGATCCAGATGAGCTGGGAGAGCAGCTCATCCCCGTCCCGCACCGCCAGGGTGCTGACTGCCGACCCACTCTCCTTCCAGATATCCTCACAGAGCAGGCGAATCAGCTTGAGCACCTGATCTGCGCAGGCCGGCTCTCCCAGATTGGAGAGCGCCTCTCTTGTCCGGTTCAGATTCATGTTCCGCTCACCCACTTTGCCTCGCTCACATCTTCAAACATCTCACTGATGTAATCCAGCCGGATGGTCTCTGGCTTGCCCACCCGCTTTTTCAGCACCGGATCAAACCGGTAGACATGCAGCGAATAGACGTAGTCCCGATCCACCGAAAAGCCGATCTGCAGCACGCTGTCCAGGCTGGAGGCCACAGGCCGCAGCTTCTCAATCATCTCCTTGGACAGCTTTTTATAGATGGCGCTCTCCCGGCTCTTGTGGGAGTTGAAGACAAACTGCTGCAGGCCGCTGCCGCCCAGGGAGTAGTTGACAATCTTTCCGTTTCGCATGGGGAACTTAGGCACATCGAAGTCCAGCTCCTCCCCCTTGGTGATGGCGTAGTTATAGCCCTTCAGGCCAATGGAGTAGGGAGCCAGTTCCTTGACGAACACCGCGCCCTCGGCGATGAGGGCCGCTCCGTAAGAGACCGCCCGCTCCCGGTTGACGCCGCCCTGAATGATATGGGCCTGCTGGTCAAACAGGTCAAACATGCCCTTGATCTGCTGCTCCACCAGGCAGAAGCTGCCGAAGCCGCCCACCAGGGCGATCTTGAAGTTGTCCCGTCCGGTGCCCTCGTAATCTATGCCGGTGTCCCGCATGAACTGAACCATCTTGCCCAGCTCGCCGCTGAGCACCGGACAGATAATCCGGTTATACACCTGCAGCAGCATATCATAGGTCACATGGATCTGATAGACCATGCCGTCCGCGGCGTAGTTCAGGGTGGCAAAGACCTCCTCGTCCGGCATGGTGGGGTCAGGGTAGACAATCTTCTTCTGCTCCGGGTCATAGCGGATGTCGTCCTCGTCCCGGAAGGTGTCTCCCAGGGAGTCCGCCTCATCCAGCAGCTTGCGCTCCAGCTGATTGACTGCGTTGAGGAAGTCTCCGTCCCGGGGCACCGCCGTCCCCTTCCGGCAGCCCGAGGCCTGGATGGCGTACTCGGTGACCGCCTCCATATAGGCGATGCCGGCGCTGCCGATCTGGCCCCCCGGCTGATTCTCGCCGGCGCCGGTGCGGTGCTCGTCCTCCACCTCCATGCTGCCGTCCGGCCGGGTATTCACCCGGGTGAGGGTGATGTCCAGGGTGCCTCCGCCGTAGTCCACCAGCAGAATGTGTCCCTCGTAATTGCGTTTAGTCACCCGTCTGTAGTGGTGGGCGAAAAAGGCACAGGCCGCGGTGGGCTCACTGACCACCCGGACACCCTCCTTGCGCACACAGCTGATCTTGTCACAGATATCCCGGACAATGGGCCGGCCGTCCAGCGTCTTCCAGCCGCTGAACCAGATCTCCGGCGCGCCGATGACCAGGTTGTCAATCTCCCGCTGCTCGCCGTCGGTCTCCTGGAGGGCCGCCGTCAGCAGCGCCTCAATAAATTCCTTGGTGATCTCCTGGGGGGTGTCCGCCTGATAGCGCTGCTCCCGGTCCCGGGGCAGAGGGTCGTAGCCCCGGCGGCACAGGATCTCGCTTCCCCGCTCGGGCAGCAGCATCTTGAAGGCGGAGAAGGGGCGGATGCCGGGGTTTCCCAGCTTGCTCTTGGCGTTCTGTCCGAAAAAGTACTTTCCCCGCCCGTTTTTTGCCACAATGGAGGGAATGCTCTTCCCGCCGTATTTGGTCAGTTCAATTGCGTCCAGCTGATCGCTGTTTCTGTTATAGACTGAGAGAATCGTATAGGTACTGCCCAGGTCAAAGCCCACATTCATCCCCATCTGTCCATGCCTCCTCTGTCAGTAGTCCAGCGTCCAGCCCTCATCCAAAACGCTCTCCTGTCTCTCTCTATGCTCCGCCGCCGCATAGGAGCGGTCGGTGTGACTGTCCATATAGTCTCTGTAATGATTCTGGGTCTGCTTCATCCGGTCCATCGCCTGCTCCGCGTCCGCGCGCAGCTTGGCCAGTTGTCCGGAAGAGACGGTGCTGCAGAAGTTTTCCGCATAGTATTCCAGCGTGGCCAGATCCTTGTTCAGACTCTGCCGGAAGGCGGCTGTCTGGTTGTTGTTCTCCCGCAGGCGGCCGATGCGCTCCCGGCAGTCCTCGATGCCTCTGCGAATGTTCTGCAGGACCACCGAGTCCTCCCGGAAGCCCTCCTCCCGCCGCTGACAGGCCTCCGCCTCCCGGGCAGCGCAGAGCTTCTCCTGCTCGGCAATCCGCAGCTCCGCCTGACGGAGCTGCCGTCCGGTGTGAAACCACATTCTGGAGTATTCCAGCAGGGTGTTCCAGCTCTTCCAACCCGCCTCCTGCTCCTCGTCCTCCGGCCACTGGAGCTTTTGGGCATGGGCCAGGCTGAGCAGCTTGACGCAGCGCAGGAAGGACTCCCGGTCCCCCTGGGCTATGGACTCCTCGCCCCGCTCCACACAGCGGAGCAGCAGCCACTTCATCATCTCCGCCGGCTCCCGGCTGTAAAAGGCAGTATAGCTGCGCTCCAGACCCAGCAGCGTCTCCCGCTCCACGCCGAAGGCGGCGTCCAGATGGTTCTCCAGCGCCCGGCTCATCAGCCGCTGCACCTGCTGGGCCAATCGGGTATCCGCCTCCACCGGGCAGCGGTACCGGACGGGATAACACCGGGCCAGGATCTGCCGCACCGGCTCTTCCGGGCAGGACTGGCGGATCGCCGCCAGCTGGGCGGTCAGCTTCTTCCACACCTTAGGCAGGCTGTCTCTCAGCTTGCTCAGGCTTCCCTCTGGATTTTCCGGCAGCAGCCGGGCAAAGGTCTCGTCCAGCTGCATCTCCTCTGAGTGATACCAGGTATAGATCAGCCAAGCTGTATCCTCGATCTCCTGCTCTGTGGCGGTGACGCCGGCATTGGAAAAGAGAATCCAGCTCTCCAGCAGCGCGTGAATCCGCTCCTCGGAAAGCTCGTTGAGAAAAACACATCGGTCCTTCAGCTGATCCTTCAGATCCTGAAACAGATCTCCGCTGCCGCTGCCCACCACATGCCTAAGCTCCGGGCACATGGCGTAATCCCGGAGGGCAAACACGCTGCCGCTGCCGGTGAGGGCGCTCAGGCAGGCGCTGGCCTTGGGACGGATCAGCAGCACCACGATGCTGTCCCGGGTGGCGGTGCGTTCTCCGCAGAGGGCGTCCCGCAGGGCAGGACTCTCCGACGTCAGGGAGGCAAAATCCTCCAGGCTGCGGAACACAATGGCGTTGCGTCGTCTGTGATCGGTGAGCAGGGCGGCAATCCGCTTTCCCAGCTCAGCCGCCCCCAGATTGTCCAGGGTGCGCTGCCGGCGGAACTCGGTGCGCAGCAGGCTCTCCATCCATTTATAAGGGAAATAGGCGTCGGACTGTGGATCCAGCATCTGCACCTCTGCCGTGTTCTCCTGGCCCGCCACAAAGTAAATGCCCTGATAGCCCTGCCTGGTGAGCAGGTAATGCAGCTCATCGGTCAGATTGAGCCGAATCAGCGAATCCAGCAGATATTCGTCTTCGTTGCAGAAAACAAAATGGAGCAGTCCATCCTGCAGCCGAAACATTGCATTCCCTCCTCCCCGGGCAAACGCGCAAATCAATGCGAAACAGCGAAATATACTGCATACATAATATAACGTTTCGGCAAATTTTTCAACTGAAACAGCGGAACTTTGGAAAAAATCGGAAAAGATCAGGCATCCGGGCAGAACAGCCGGGGCGTCCGCCTCTGATCGCCCGCTCTACGCTCCGTGGATTGCGCTGCCGGGCCACATCTGATACAATCCCCCTATGAACAGGAGGCGATCTTATGGACGCGGAGAAAATCGGAAGTCTGATCCTCGCCCGGCGGCGGGAGCTGGGCCTCACCCAGCGGGAACTGGCGCAGCTTTTGCTGGTCTCAGACAAGGCGGTGAGCAAGTGGGAGCGGGGAGTTTCCCAAAGTTAAAGATACCACATCAATCCCACGCGGACTTTTGCTCAA
>CAMELY010000048.1 GCA_945926565.1 uncultured Clostridia bacterium
CGGCAAGGGCTATCACAACACCGCCATGATGATGTCGGTCTCCAAGCCCGCCACCCTGGACGATAACGGCCCTCAGGGCTTTACCCAGGCACTGTCCGGTGTCTCCACCTGCCACTGCGCCTATTCCGATGAGAATATCATGGCCGCCACTTGGAATGTGGAGCTGATGTACGAGGTAGGCCGCTGCATCGGAAACGATATGCTGGATCTGGGCGCTACCGGCCTGTACGGTCCCGCCATGAACACCCACCGCACCGCCTACGCCGGCCGTAACTTCGAGTATTACTCCGAGGACGGCTTCCTGGCCGGCAAGATCGCCGCCGCCGAGGTTCGGGGCATCCAGGACAAGGGCTGCTACGTCTACATCAAGCACTTTGCCCTAAATGACGAGGAAACGCTCTGCCGTTGCGTCTCCACCTGGGTCGGCGAGCAGGCCATCCGTGAGATCTATCTCAAGCCCTTCCAGATTGCTGTGACTGAAGGCGGCGCAATGAACGTCATGAACGCCTTCTCCCGTTTCGGCGCTATCTGGTCCGGTGCTCACAAGGGCTTGATGACTGAGGTGCTGCGTAATGAGTGGGGCATGAAGGGTTTCGGACTGACCGACTTCTCCGGAAACCCCATGTTTGCCGCTTATGGTATTACTCTAAAGAGCTTCGACGTTGCCTGGGGCCTGATGGCCGGTACCGACAGCTGGGATTCCTCTGCAGATCAGTGGACAACCGACTTGCTCACGCTCTACCAGGATGATCCGGACATAGCCCAGGCCATGCGTCAGGCTACCCACCGCATCCTGTACACGGTCGCCAACTCCCACGCCATGAACGGCTTTACCGAGGAGACCAAGATCGTAGCCGTCACCCCCTGGTGGCAGACCGCCCTCTATGTGGTGGACACTCTGGTGGCTGTGGGCTGCGTGGCCTGCGTGGTGATGCTGGTCAAGGCCATCCGCCGCAAGGGCAAGGGCAAGGCCAAGACTGACACCGAGGCCGGCAAATAAGCTTCCTTTCCATTTCCCATACATTTTCCCCAGCACCGAAGGGGCGCCCGCAAGGGCGCCTCTTTGGCGTGGGGCGGGTGATTCGTGAATGGCCGTCCGCACCGTTCTATCCTGACTCGCCGTAGGGGCGGCCCTCTGTGGCCGCCCGGAAGGACAATGCAGAAAGCCCTGGATTCCATCGATGAATCCAGGGCTTTTGCGCGTTTAAAATTCGGTCAGGCTCAGATCTCGCCGCCCATGAGCAGCACCATGACCGCCTTCTGAGCGTGGAGCCGGTTCTCCGCCTCCTCGAAGATCTCGTCGGCGTGGAACTCGAAGATGTCCTCGGTGATCTCCTCCCCCCGGTGGGCGGGCAGGCAGTGCTGCACCATGCAGCCGGGATGGGCCACGTCCATCACCGCCTGATTCACCTGGTAGCCTTCGAAGGCCTTGGCCCGCTTGGCCCGCTCCTCCTCCTGGCCCATGGAGGCCCAGACGTCGGTAAAGATGACGTCGGCGTCCTTGGCGGCGGCCAGCACATCCTCGGTCATCAGGAATTTGCTGCCGCCCTCCACGGAGGCGGCGAAGTCCAGCACCTGCTGATCAGGCTGATAATCCTTGGGGCAGGCGATAGCCACCTCCATGCCCACCTTGAGGCCGCCGACGATGAGGGAGTTCGCCATATTGTTGCCGTCGCCGATGAAGCACATCTTCAGGCCGTTCAGGTGGGCCATCTTCTCCCGGACGGTCATCAGGTCGGCCAGCACCTGGCAGGGGTGGGCGAAGTCGGTCAGGCCGTTGATGACCGGGATAGTGGCGTACTTGGCCAGGGTCTCAACCTCCTCCTGGCCGAAGGTGCGGATCATAATGCCGTCGCAGTACCGGCTGAGCACCCGGGCGGTGTCCTGGATGGGCTCGCCCCGGCCGATCTGGCTCTCCTTGCCGGAGAGGAAGAGGGCGTGGCCGCCCAGCTGGAACATGCCGGTCTCAAAGGAGACCCGGGTGCGGGTGGAGTTCTTCTCGAAGATCATAGCCAGGGTCTTGCCCTCCAGATACTTGTGGGGCAGGCCGTGGTGCTGGTCGTACTTGAGCTGATCGGCCAGATCCAGAATCTTGAGGATGTCCTCCCCGGACAGATCCAGCAGCTTGAGCAGGTCTTTTTTCATGGTCATAATAATGCACGCTCCTTAACAGGCTTTTTCACGCATTCAGGCTTCTTCCAGCGTCTTTTTCAGGATGGCCAGGCCCTCCTCCAGCTCCCGGTCGGAGATGGTGAGGGGGGGCAGCATGCGGATGGTGTCCTTGCCGGCGGTGAGCACCAGCAGGCCGTTTTCAATGCACTTGGCGGCCAGCGCCCGGTGGGATTTCTCTCCCCGGATGCCCACGCCGATCATCAGGCCCATGCCCCGGACGCCGGAGACGCAGGGCAGGTTCCAGCCGGCAATCTCGCCCCGGATCCGCTCGCCCTTGGCCTTGACCTGCTCCAGCTCCCGGTCGTCCAGAATCTCCAGCACTGTCAGGGCGGCGGCGGCGGAGACCGGGTTGCCGCCGAAGGTGGTGGCGTGGGTGCCGGGGCCCAGGACGCCGCGGCACTTCTCGCTGGCCAGCACGCCGCTCATGGGCAGGCCTCCGGCGATGCCCTTGGCGAAGGTGATGGCGTCCGGCCGGATGCCGTACTGCTGGAAGCAGAAGAGAGAGCCCGTCCGGCCCACGCCGGTCTGCACCTCGTCCACCAGCAGCAGCCAATCCCGCTCCTGACAGTAGGCGGCCAGAGACTGGACAAAGTCATATTCCATGGGATTGACGCCGCCCTCACCCTGGATCAGCTCCAGCAGCACGGCGCAGACGTCCTCGCCATCCTGGGCCTTGACGGAATCCAGGTCGTTGGCCTGGGCGTAGCGGAAGCCCTCGGTAAAGGGGAAGAAGTACTGGTGGAACACCTCCTGGCCGGTAGCCTTGAGAGTGGTGATGGTGCGGCCGTGGAAGGAGTTTTTCAGGGTGATGATGGTGCTCCGGCCCTCTCCGTATTTATCGTAGCTGTACTTCCGGGCCAGCTTGATGATGCCCTCGTTGGCCTCGGCGCCGGAGTTTCCGAAAAAGGCGCAGGCCATGCCGGAGCGCTCACACAGCTCCTTGGCCAGCCTGGCGTAGGGCTCGGAGTAGTAGAGGTTGGAGATGTGGGCCAGCTTGCCCGCCTGCTCCGCCACCGCCAGCACCCACTTGGGGTTGGCGTAGCCCACCGAGTTCACGCCGATGCCGCTGGCAAAGTCGATGTACCGCTCCCCCTCCGGGCCGTAGAGGGTGGCCCCCACGCCGTGGTCGATGGCCACGTCAAAGCGACCGTAGGTCTGCATGGTATACTCGTGATCCAGCGCCTTGAGATCTGCAAAAGTCATCTGTCTCCCTCTCTTTCCTGCCGCTCAGAGCAGCATGGTGCCGATGCCCTTATCGGAGAGCATCTCGATGAGGATGGAATGGGGAATCCGTCCGTCCAGGATGTGGCTGCGCTTGACGCCGGAGCGCACCGCCTCCACGCAGCACTCCACCTTGGGGATCATGCCCCCCTGGATGACGCCGGTCTTTTTCAGCATGGGGACGTCGGACATATGGACGATGTGGATCAGCGTCTCCTCGTCCTTGGGATCCCGGAGCAGGCCCCGGACGTCGGTGAGCAGAATCAGCTTTTCTGCCTTGAGGGCGGTGGCCAGCTTGGCGGCGGCAGTGTCGGCGTTGATATTGTAGGCGGTCTGGGCGTCCATGCCCTGGGCCACGGTGGAGACCACCGGGATGTAGCCGTCGTCGATGCAGTCCTGGACCACCTGGGGGTTGACCTTGACGATCTCGCCCACCAGGCCGTACTTGGTGTCCTTCACCTTGGCCTCAAAGAGGGCGGCGTCCATGCCGCACAGGCCCATGGCCTTGCCCCCCATTCGGTTGAGGGTGGCCACCAGGTTTTTGTTCACCCGGCCGCAGAGCACCTGCTGGACAATGTCCACCGTCTCCTCGTCGGTGTACCGGAGGCCGTCCACAAACTTGGACTCCTTGCCGATCTTTTTCAGCATCTCGTTGATCTCCGGGCCGCCGCCGTGGACCACTACCACGTTGATGCCCACCAGTCGGAGCAGGATAATGTCGCTCATGACGGCGGTGCGCAGGTCCTCTGAGATCATGGCGTTGCCGCCGTATTTTACCACAATGGTCTTGCCGCTGTATTTCTGGATATAGGGCAGGGCCTCTACCAGGATTTTCGCCCGGTCGATATGATTGTAAGCCATCTCTTTCCCTCTTTTTTCTCTGTTTGAGCCTTCGCGTTGTCGGCGGGAGGGCACAGAGGCCCTCCCCTACAGACCGGTTCTGGGATTGCCGTAGGGGCGGCCCTGTGTGGCCGCCCTGACGGAAACGCCTCCGTTCCCGCTGGGCAGCGGGGGCAAGCCCCCGCCCTACAGTATGCAAGCGCAGCCGATGCCCCGCCGTACCGTTTGTCTCTCAGCTCCGGTAGTCGCCGTTGATCTTCACATAATCATAGGTCAGGTCGCAGCCCCAGCAGGTGGCCTGGCCCTCCCCCTCCCGGAGCTTGACGTCGATGACCACCTCGTCCTGGCTGAGCACCTGCTTGGCCAAGTCCTCGTCAAAGTCCAGGGCGCTGCCCAGGGCGCAGACGGCCACCTCGCCCGCCTGGGAGCGGAAGGTCACGTCCACCGTCTCCGGGTCAAACTGGGCCCCGGAATAGCCCATGGCGCAGAGCACCCGGCCCCAGTTGGCGTCGGCGCCGAACATGGCCGCCTTCACCAGAGAGGAGCCCACCACGCTGCGGCTGAGCCGCTCGGCTTTGGCCTCATTCTCCGCCCCGTGGACGGTGCAGGTCACCAGTCGGGAGGCGCCCTCTCCGTCGGCGGCCATCTTCCGGGCCAGGTAGGTGCAGACCGCCATCAGGGCCTCCTTCAGGGTCTCATAGTCCGGGCCCTTCCAGTCGATGAGCTTATTTTCCGCCGCGCCGTTGGCCAGCACCAGGAAGGTGTCGTTGGTGGAGGTATCTCCGTCCACCGTCACCCGGTTGAAGGTGCGGGGCACCACCTCATGGACCAGTTCATTCAGCATCATGGGGGTAATGGCGCAGTCGGTGGTGACAAAGCTGAGCATGGTGCCCATATTGGGATGGATCATGCCGGAGCCCTTGGCGATGCCGCCGATGCGGACGGTCTTGCCGCCGATCTCGGTCTCAAAGGCGATCTCCTTTTTCACCGTGTCGGTGGTCATAATCGACCGGGCCGCGTCGTCAGAGGCCTGGGTCTCCCGGGAGAGCCGGCCCGCCAGGGTGGGCATTCCCTTCAGGATGGGAGCGATGTTCAGCTCCTGACCGATGACGCCGGTGGAAGCCACGGCGAAGTCCTTCGCCTCCAGGCCGGTCTCCTCTGCCGCCGCCTCACACATCTCCAGGGCGTGGAGCTTGCTGTTGGGGGCGCAGGCGTTGGCGTTGCCGGAGTTGGCGATGACGCCCCAGCAGGCGCCGTCGGCGATATGGTCTTTCGTCACATAGACAGGGGCGGCCTTGACCTGGTTGGTGGTGAACATCCCCGCCGCGGCACAGCGCCGGTCAGAGAGGAGCAGCATCAGGTCCTTTTTCGCCTGGCCGTCCATGGGCAGCGCGGTGGCCTTGACCCCCACCCGGATGCCCGCCGCCCGGAAGCCCTTGGCGGCGACGACGCCGCCGGAAATCTCTTTCATCTCTCGGTTCCCCTTTCCTCCCGCTCCGGGGCGGCCTCGGCCTCCGCCGGAGTGTCAAACACGAAATCAACCCCTGCCGCCCGGAGGGTGAAATAGATGGGCGTCCCATCCTCCGTCTCCAGCAGGTTGTGGAAGGCAAAGCCCCCCTCCTCCGGATAGATCTCTTCCCGGAACCATTCGCTGCCCACCAGCCCCGGCTCCTCCTCCAGGATCTCCGCCTGATGCCAGATCACCGTATTGACCTGGCAAAAGCTCAGCTCATTGTTCAGATGGAGCACCAGATCGGTGCCCTGCCACTCCAGGCCGGTGACAACGCAGTCCTGGAAGCCGTAGTGCTCCATCAGTGCGTCCGGATACCGGTTCTGCTTTCGCTCCAGAAAGGCGGCGTAGTCCTGGTTGGCCTTCTCCACCTTGGCCTCGTTCTCCTTGCAGAACCGGGCGATGTCCCGCTTGACCTCTTTGGTGGACACGCCCAGGGCCAGCACCCGCAGGTCGGCCACCTGATCCAGAATCTTTTGGGGCAGGACGGCGGAGAGCTCCGCCATGGTGGCCTCCCACTCGGCCCGGAACTGGGCGGTGCTGGTCTCCCGGTCAAAGGGCTGGGGCTGATAGTCCCGGAGCAGGGCCTCCCGCCGGCGGCGGTGCTTGTCCGTCATCCGGCGGTACTCCTCCGGATCCATGACGTCCGCCAGGTTGTGCACGTTGCCGTCGTCATCCATGGTGGTGAGCGCTTCCGGCGCCGCTCCGAAGTACTCCTCGGCGGTCATTTTGGACAGGGCCTCCGCCGCCTTCAGGCTCTCCTCCAGCTTGCGGGCGTAGAGGCTCTGAAAGAAGGACTCGCTCTTTCGCTTGGCGGAGGGGGACGGGGTCAGGTCGTACTGATAGCCGCACTTGCCGCAGAGGTCGCACCACTCCTTGGTATAATACTTCATCCTCTCACCTCTCAGATCAGCCCCGCTGTCTCCGCAAAGCCCAGCATCAGGTTCATATTCTGTACCGCCGCCCCGGAGGCACCCTTGCCCAGGTTGTCGAAGAGGGCGGTGACGGTGGTCTGCTCCTCGTGGCCGCAGACAATCAGCTTGAGGTAATTGGTGCCCGCCAGGGTATTGGCGAAGATCACCGGCTCTTCCCCGCCGAAGGGAGCCACCTGGACAAAGGTCTGTCCGGCATAGTACTCCGCCAGCCGGGCGTGAATCTCCTGTGCCGTGGGCTTCCCGTTCAGCAGCCGGTTATGGAGCAGAATGGTCGTCGCCATGCCCTGGGGGAAGTCCCCCACCACCGGGGAGAACACCGGGGCGGTCTCCAGGCCACAGACGGCAGTCATCTCGGGCAGGTGCTTGTGCTTCAGACTGGTGCCGTAGATCCGCTCCGAGGCCAGCCGGGGATCCCGGTCAGGATGCTCATACTCGGCGATCATCTTCTTGCCCCCGCCGGTATAGCCGGTGAGGGAGTAGCAGGTCAGGGGGTAGTCACGGGGCAAAATCCCCATCCGCACCAGGGGGTACACCGAGGAGATCAGCCCGGAGGCGTGGCAGCCGGGGTTGGCCACCCGCTTGGAGCTCCGGATCGCCGCCCGGTGCTCCGCCGACAGCTCGGGAAAGCCGTAGTCCCAGGCGGGATTGGTCCGGTGGGCGGTGGAGGCGTCAATGATCCGGGTGTTGGGGTTTTCCACCAGGGAGACCGCCTCCACGGCGGCAGCGTCGGGCAGGCACAGGAAGGCCAGATCCGCCCCGTTGAGCAGTCTCGCCCGCTCGGCGTTGTCGTGGCGCTTGTCCTCGTCGATCAGCAGCAGCTCAATGTCTGTCCGCTTGGTGAGACGATCCATAATCTGCAGGCCGGTGGTGCCGGCCTGGCCGTCGATATAAATTTTCGGCTTGCTCATTTGCCCTTCCGCTCCTCCACAAAGGATTTGATGTAGGCGATCTGCCGCAGCACCTCGTCGTGGGCGGGGCCGCCCATGGTTTTCCGCTGACCCACACAGGTCTTGAGGCTCAGGGCCTCGTACACGTCCTCCTCAAAGATGGGGGACAGAGCCTTGTACTCCTCCATGGGGAGGCTGTCCAGAGTCTGGCCGGTGGCGATGCAGTGGTTGACCAGCCGGCCTACCAGGGTGTAGGCGTCCCGGAAGGGCATCCCCTTCTTGGCCAGGTAGTCGGCGCAGTCGGTGGCGTTGATAAAGCCTCCGGCGGCGGCTTTGGCCATGTTCTCCGGCCGGACGGTCATGGTGTCCAGCATGGCGGCGAAGACGGGGACGCACATCTCTACGGTGTCGATGGCGTCAAAGACGCACTCCTTGTCTTCCTGCATATCCTTGTTATAGGCCAGGGGGATCCCCTTCATCACGGTCAGCAGGGTAATCAGGCTGCCGTAGACCCGGCCTGTCTTGCCCCGGACCAGCTCGGCCACGTCGGGATTCTTCTTCTGGGGCATGATGGAGGAGCCGGTGGAATAGGCGTCGTCCAGGTCGATGAACTTGAACTCCCAGGAGCACCAGAGGATGATCTCCTCGGAGAACCGGGACAGGTGCATCATCAGGATGGAGCAGGCGGAGAGGAACTCAATGGCAAAGTCCCGGTCGGAGACAGAGTCCAGAGAGTTCTCGGTGGGCTTGGAAAAGCCCAGCAGCTGGGCGGTGCGGGCCCGGTCCAGGGGATGGGTGGAGCCCGCCAGCGCCCCCGCCCCCAGGGGGCACTCGTCCATCCGCTCCAGGCAGTCCTCAAAGCGGGTGATGTCCCGGCGGAGCATATTGGCGTAGGCCATCATATAGTGGCCGAAGGTCACCGGCTGCGCCCGCTGGAGGTGGGTGTAGCCGGGCATGACGGTATCCACGTTGGCCTCGGCCTGGCGTACCAGCACCTCCTCCAGGTGGAGCAGCATGGAGATGATCTTGGGAATCTCCTCCCGGACGTACATCCGGAAGTCCACCGCCACCTGGTCGTTGCGGCTGCGGCCGGTGTGCAGCCGCTTACCGGCGGCCCCCAGCCGCTGGGTCAGGAAGGTCTCGATGTTCATGTGGATATCCTCGTTGTCCTCGGAGAACTGAATCTTCCCCGCCTGGATATCCGCCAGAATCTCCTGCAGCCCGGCCACGATCTGCCGGGACTCCTCGGGGCTGATGATCCCCTGCTCCCCCAGCATGGTGGCGTGGGCCACCGAGCCGGTGATGTCCTCCCGGTACATCCGGGAGTCGAACTGGATGGAAGAGTTAAAATCGTTGACCAGAGAGTCGGTCTCCTTGTCGAAGCGGCCGCCCCATAATTTCATAGGTATCCCTCCAGAGGCCGGTTCCGGCCCCAAAATCCGTTGTGTTTGCTTTCGCGGAAAAACGGACAAAGCAGAATGTGGAACAGCCGCCCACATTCTGCATTTGTCAGGTATTCACGCTGTGGGCCGGCTCTTAGTTGAGCTTGCCCATCTCCCGCAGCGCCTGTACCTTGGTGGGCAGGCCCCACAGGTTGATAAAGCCCTCGGAGTCCTTCTGGTTGTAGTCGGACTCATCAAAGGTGGCCAGGTTCTCAGAGTACAGGCTGTAGGGAGAGGTCATGCCGGCGGGGATGATGTTGCCCTTGTACAGCTTCATCTTGACGGTGCCGGTGACGTACTCCTGGGTCTTGTCCACGAAGGCGGACAGGGCCTCCCGCAGGGGGCTGAACCACTTGCCGTTGTAGATCAGGTCGGCGAAGTCCACCGCCAGCTTGCTCTTCATGTGGGCGGTGTCCTTGTCC
>CAMELY010000049.1 GCA_945926565.1 uncultured Clostridia bacterium
TGTCCCTTGAGAATGACGGCTGGTTCCGACTGCAGGCGGTCATAAAATCGGTCTAGGTCATGCACAGGCGTTTGGGTAAGAGTGAGGCCCCGGGTTTTCCGAAGCGGAAAACCCGGGGCCTTTGACTGCCCGCCTTTGCTGCGCTGCCAAAGAGAGATCGAATCTTGGAATGAGATGATTCAGAGCCGCAGCTGTCCGAATTCGCTCACCGGCGCCCGGCAGGCACCGTTTTCACACAGATACCAGACAGTTCCGTCCTCCGGGATGGGATAGGACGCTGTGAAGGGAGCACAGCCGGCCAGCGCCGCGGCATTGTCCTCAGACAGAAACAGAATGCTCAGTTCATCTGCCGGGTGGGATCTCAGATAGTCCCAAAGCTCATCCGGCACACGGCGGCCCGCGCAGATCAGCTCCCGGTGGGGATACAGCTGCTTTGCCATAGCCAGCATACCGAAGCAGTGCCCCGCCGGGAGCTCTGCCGCCTGTCCTGTCAGAAAGCGCAGCTGCCGGTCGGCCGCCTCCCGCCAGACGGTCTCTCCGGTCAGGGCGGCCAGCGCCTCCAGAACAGCGGCGGCCACCGAGTTGCCTGACGGCATGGCCCCGTCATAGGTCTCCTTGGGACGGATAATCAGCTGCTCCGCGTCATAGGCGTTGATAAAATAGCCCCCCTGTCCCTTGTCCTCAAACAGCGCTACCATCTGCCTGGCCCGGTGAACAGCAAGGGCCAGAAAGTCGGCCTCAAAAGTGGCACGGTAGAGGGCGAGCAGCGCCAGGGCATAGACGCCGTAGTCCTCCAGCTGCCCCGGAATGGCGGACTCTCCGTCGCGGAAACGCAGGAACAGCCGGTCTTCGGCGTCCGTCATAGACGCCTCGATAAAGCGCTGCGCGCTGCGGGCTGCGTTCAGATAGCGATCTTCCCTCAAAATCAGGCCCGCCTGTGCCAGAGCGATCATCGTCCAGGCGTTCCAGGAGAGCAAAATTTTGTCGTCCCGGTGCAGAGCGGTGCGGGATTTGCGGTATGCCCGGAGCTTTTGCAGACGGGGGTCATCCCCCCGCCAGGCGTCTCCCCCGCTTTCGATCCGGTTGGGGATGCTGAAGCCTTCAAAATTCCCGGCCTCTGTGATGCCGTAAAGGCGGCAGAATTCGGCCCCGTCCTGAGGCCCCAGGACGTCAGCAATCTCCCCGGGTGTGAACACATAGTATTTGCCCTCTGTGCCGTCGCTGTCAGCATCCTGGCCGCAGAAAAAGCCCCCGCCGTCACAGGTCAGCTCCCGCAGAATATAGTCCGCCGTCCGCCTTGCCGTGTCGGCATAGGCCTCCTTTCGGGTCAGCTGATACGCCCGGAGATAGGCCAGGATGAGCAGCGCATTGTCGTACAGCATCTTTTCAAAGTGGGGCACCAGCCACTTCTCGTCGGTGGAGTACCGGGAGAAGCCGCCGCCGACCTGGTCGCAGATCCCGCCCCGGGCCATGGCGTCCAGCGTGCGCTCCGCCATGCGCAGTGCCTCTGGCTGCCGCTCCTGAACGCCATAGCGCATCAGAAACAGCAGATTGTGGGGCGTAGGGAATTTGGGCGCCTCGCCGAAGCCGCCCCATCTGGAATCAAAGCTCTGCTGAAGAGCGTGATAGGCCTTTTGCAGCAGCCGCAGGTCGGGATTTCGCCCAAAGGCTGCCGGCGGCCGGCGCATCACCGCTGTGATCTGGTCACTGGCCTCCAGCAGCTGCTCCCGCTGATTGTTCCAGAGAAAAATCACCCGCTCCAGCAGCTCCAGCAGTCCGGGCCGGCCGTACCGGCCCTGCTTGGGAAAATAGGTTCCGGCGAAAAAGGGCCGCTGCCTTGCGGTCATCAGGATGGTCAGCGGCCAGCCGCCGGTGCCCGTCATCGCCTGGCAGACGGACATATAGACCGCGTCAATGTCCGGGCGTTCCTCCCGGTCAACCTTGATGCAGATGAAGTGCCGGTTGAGCAGCGCGGCGACCTGCTCGTCCTCAAAGGACTCATGGGCCATGACGTGGCACCAGTGACAGGTGGAATAGCCGATACTCAGAAAGATGGGCCTGTCCTCCCCGGCGGCCCTTTGAAATGCCTCGTCACACCAGGGATACCAGTTGACCGGATTTTCCCCGTGCTGCAGCAGGTACGGGGACTTTTCGTGCTTCAGTCTGTTTGCCATGGCAGCTCCTTTGGAATGCGGTAGATAGAAAAGACACTGCTATTTTGAGCTGCAATTATAAAATTATGCCGGTACAAGAGAAGAAAGATGCAGCCCGGGGAAAGGGCGCCGTGTTCCGGCACAAAAGCGGCGGGTCAGCGGACACGTTTCAGATGAATCAGCTTTGCCTCAAAATCGCATTTGGGCCCCTCCGCAGGCAGGCCAGCCCGCAGCAGCACCTCTCCCGGCCAGCGCCGGCCGGTCTCCTGATCCTCATAGACGGCGCCGGGCTCCAGTCCCTGGAGGCAGAGCGGCGTGCGCCGCTGATTCGGGGCGTTGAGCGCCCAGACCAGGGTGACCAGCGCCTCGCTCTTGTCCTTGCTGACCACCATCTGGGCGTCCAGCTGACAGCCGCCGAAGAGGGAGGAGAGCCGGTAGTAGTCTCCGGACTGGATCAGCGCCCGGTGCCGGTGATAACGCCGGATCTGGGCGGGAATCTGCCGCTGCTCCTCCGGGGAGATGCGGGTCACATCCAGTTCATAGCCGAAGGTGCCCGCCAGCGCCACGGTGCCCCGGGTGTCAAAGGGGGTGACCCGGCCCACCACATGGTTGGGGCAGTCGGAGACGTGGGCGCCCATGCAGGAGAGGGGATAGAGCAGGGCGGTGCCCTCCTGAATCCGGAGCCGCTCAATGGCGTCGGTGTCGTCCGAGCACCAGATCTGGGGGCTGTAGTACAGCATGCCCGGGTCAAACCGGGCGCCGCCGCCGCAGCAGTTTTCCAGCAGCAGGTCGGGGAACCGGTCGAGCAGCCGCTGCTGCAGCCGGTAGAGGGCCAGCACATAGCGGTGACTCAGCTCTCCCTGCCGGTCTGCCGGGAGACCGGCGCTGCCCAGGCTGGTGAGGGGACGGTTCATATCCCACTTCAGATAGACGATGTTGGCGCTGCTCAGGGTGGCCTCAATCCGGCTCCAGACGTATTCCTCCACCTCCGGACGGCTCAGATCCAGCACCAGCTGATCCCGGCAGAGCAGGGCGGGGTGATTGGCGGTCTGAATCGCCCAGTCCGGATGGGCCCGATACAGCTCGGAGTCCGGGGAGATCATCTCCGGCTCCATCCAGAGGCCGAACTGCATGCCCAGGGCGTTGATTTGCTCTGCCAATCCCTTGAGGCCGTGGGGGAGCTTTTCCGGATCCACCTGCCAGTCTCCCAGACCGCCGCTGTCGGTGTGCCGGGGGCAGAACCAGCCGTCGTCCAGGACAAACAGTTCAATGCCCAGCTCGGAGGCCCGCTTGGCGATGCCCAGCAGCTTTTCCTCGTCGAAGTCAAAATAGGTGGCCTCCCAGTTGTTGATCAGCACCGGACGGGGGGCATGGAGGTATTTGCTGCGGATGAGGTGTTCCCGGTACAGGTCGTGGAGGGTGCGGGTCATCCGGCCCAGACCGGCGGCGGAATAGGTCAGCACCGCCTCCGGAGCCTGGAAGGCCGCGCCCGGCGCCAGCTTCCAGCAGAAGGTGTCCGGGCAGATGCCCAGCACCGCCCGGAGCCGGTTGAACTGATCCCGCTGCACCTGGGCGGTAAAGCCGCCGGAGTAGACCAGGTGCATGGCGAACACCTCGCCCCGCTCCTGGGTGACGTCCCGGCTGGTGAGGGCGAGGAAGGGCTGATCCTGGTGGCTGGGAATGCCCCGGCAGGAGGCCGTCCCCTGAATGCCAACGCCAATTTCGCAGGTCTGAATCTGCCGCTCTCTGGCCCAGGAGCCGTGGAGGGTCATCAGCTGCCGCCCCTCATAGGGCAGGCTGAGACAGGCGGAGAGAGCCCGCTCCAGCCACACCGGCTCCGGGCCGTTGTTGACGATCCGGACGCTCCTGGTGATCACGTCCAGCCGGGTGAAAGCGGTGTAAAACAGCTCGATCTCCAACCCGATGGCGGCGTCCTCCAGCACGATTTTCAGCGTATTGCAGTCCTCCGAATCGCCGAAGGTGGCGGGCAGCCCCTCCAGCGCCGGCTTTCCCGGTAGGAGCTCCCAGCGGGAAAAGACAGGCATGCAGTCAATTTGATTGCGGGCGGTGCGCACACTGAGGCAGGGGATGCGGAAGTCACCGCTGTTTTCCACCGGATACTCGGTGGGGAAGCAGTCGTAGAAGGAGACCTCCTCCCGTGGATGGCGCTGGGGGGTAAAGGGGGGCTGGTCCGCACCCAGCAGCCAGGCCAGGTCGGTGCTCTCCAGCCGGGGGCCGTAATAGACCTGCCCCAGCCACTTCCCGTCGGCCAGAGCCATGGCATAGCTGGTGTTGGGGGTGTCCAGCTTAAAGACGCCCCGGGCTTCGTCGTAACAGATATTCATGGTAAACACTCCTGCAAATAAGATGCGGGTCATTCTGCCTCTAGGATAGCACAGATTTCCGCGGGAGGCCAGATGAGTTATCTCTCCGCCCGGCGGGCCAGATAGGCGCGGATCTGCTTTGCGTTCATGGCGGAGATGGGCTGGGGCAGCCGGTCAATGGAGTAGAACCCCATCTGCTTTGCCTCTCCGTCCAGGGCGGAGAGACTGCCGGTAAAGTCCCGGCTCACATAGACGATGTCGATGCCGCAGACCTCGTTGCCGTTGGGATAGACGTGGTTCAGCTCCGGGCCGGAGAAGACCCCCAGCAGCTCCATCTCGCCCACCTGAAGGCCGCACTCCTCCAGCACCTCCCGGCGGGCGGCCTCCTCCACCGTCTCGTCAATTTCAATCCGGCCGCCGGGATAGCTCCAGGTGCCGTCGTCCTGCCGCTGCTGCATGAGGATTCTGCCCTGGGCGTCCTCCAGAATAATGCTGGCCCCGGTCTGCACCACCACCGGGGTGCCGTTGGGGGAATAGCGCTTTGCCATAGCTGCCGCCTCCCCTCAGTTCAGATAGGCGGCGGTCAGGGCATCCAGCAGCGCCTGATTTTCCGCCTTGGCCTGCTCCAGGGTGTCCGCCCGGGAGGAGAGGTAGACCTTGATCTTGGGCTCGGTGCCCGAGGGGCGCACCAGCACCTTGCTGCCTGTCAGCTGGAATTCCAGCACATTGCTCCGGGGCAGCTCCAGCGCGACGCCCGCTCCGGTCAGGTAGTCCACCACCTTGGTGACTGGCGTTCCGGCCAGCGTCTGGGGCGGCGTGGTGCGCAGGGCGTCCATAATCCGGCCCATTTTGGCCATGCCGTCGGCGCCTTCAAAGGTGAAGCTGGCCAGGCTGTTCTGATAGCAGCCGAACTCGGCGTAGAGCGCCCGCATGGCGTCGGCCAGCGTCATCCCCTTGGCTCGGTACCAGGCGGTCATCTCGCAGGCCAGCATGCTGGCGTTAACCGCGTCCTTGTCCCGGACGTGGCCGCCGGAGAGGTAGCCATAGCTCTCCTCAAAGCCCATGATGTACCGGTCGATCTCGCCGCCCGCCTCCAGCAGGCCGATCTGCTCCCCGATGAACTTAAATCCGGTGAGCACCCGGCGCAGCTCCACGCCGTATTTGGCCGCCACAGCGTCCGCCATGTCGGTGGAGACAATGGTGGTCACCGCCACCGGCCGCTCCGGCATGGTGCCGTTTTCCAGCCGCTTCCGGCAGATGTAGTCCAGCAGCAGAACGCCCATCTCGTTGCCGGTGAGCAGGGTATAGCCCTCGCCGTCGGGCACCGCCACGCCCATCCGGTCGCAGTCCGGGTCGGTGCCCAGCAGCAGATCGGGGCGGAGCTGCTCACACAGGGCCAGGCCCCGCTCCATGGCCTCCCGAATTTCAGGGTTCGGATAGGGGCAGGTGGGGAAATTGCCGTCCGGGTGCTCCTGCTCCGGGACGACAGTGATGTCCTGAATGCCGATGCGGCCCAGAATTTTGGTCACGCACTCCAGGCCGGAGCCGTTCAGGGGGGTGTAGACCACCTTCAGATCCAGCTTGCCGCCTCCGGCCACGCTCTGGGCCTGGACGGCGTCCAGAAAGGCCTCCAGGCAGTCCTCACCGATCATCCGGATGCGCCCGTCCGCCAGCCCCTCCTCCAGGGAGCAGAGGGCCACGCCGTCAAAGACGTCCACGGCGTTGATCTCCTTCAGCACTGCGGCGGCCACCTCTAAGGTGATCTGGCAGCCGTCGCTGCCGTAGACCTTATAGCCGTTGTACTTGGCCGGATTGTGGCTGGCGGTGACGCAGATGCCCGCGCCGCAGCCCAGATAGCGCACCGCCCAGCTCAGAGCGGGGGTGGGCTCCAGCCGGGGATAGAGCCAGGCGGTGATGCCGTTGGCGGCCAGCACCCGGGCGGCCTCCCGGGCAAACCGGTCGCTCTTGATGCGGCTGTCGTAGCCGATGGCCACCGCCTGGGGCAGATCGGTGCCCTTCAGGTAGTTGCAAAGGCCCTGGGTGGCCTTGCGGACGACATAGATGTTCATCCGGTTGGTGCCGGCGCCGATGACGCCCCGGAGACCGCCGGTGCCGAATTCCAGCTCCCGGTAAAACCGGTCGTCTATGGCGGCGGCGTCCGTCTCCGGGCACAGGGCGGAGAGCTCCTGCTGCAGATCGGGGTCGTCGGTGGCTCTGGACAGCCAGAGCTGGTATTGCTGTAAAGTGTTCATAACGGGTCCTCCTCTATCAATAAAATCTTTGGCGGGATAGGAACGAAAAAATTAGCTAAATGTAGAGAAAATGAAGGAAACAGAAAGCGATGTGAATTGAAAAATGTGGATTTGAGGGAAAAACAGGGCGATTTGGAACTGCTGAAAGCCCCTTGACGAAACAAAAATGCCTGCCTATAATGTTTTTAAGTAAATGAATCAGGAGAGGCTTATGAGCAAGAAGGTTAGAATGTCGGATATCGGCCAGGCGCTGGGGGTCAGTACGGTCACCGTCTCCAAGGCGCTGGCGGGCAAGGATGGGGTCAGCGAGGCGATGCGCCAGAAGATTCTGAAGCTGGCCTCCGAGATGGGCTATCAGGGCAAGGAGAGCAGCAGGGCGGAGCGGGGCGGAGAGACGGTCGGCATTCTGGTGGCCGAGCGGTTTCTTGCCCAAGGACAGTCCTTCTATCTGTCCCTGTACGAGCGGGTGCTGGCCAATCTGAGCCAGCGCAATCTGTTTGGCATCCTGGAGCCGGTGCTCTGGGAAGATGAGGAGGCCTGCACCGTTCCCAGACTGGTGCAGAACAGCCGGGTTCAGGCCCTGATCCTCATCGGCAATATGGATACCAGATATCTGGAGATGATCCAGCAGCTGGAGCTGCCGGTGGTGCAGCTGGACGCCTATGACGCCCGCTCCCGGCTGGACACGGTGATCTCCGACGGCTATTACGGCATGTACCGAATGACCGATTATCTGATCCAGCGGGGCCACCGGGAGATCGCCTATCTGGGCCGGATTGAGGCCACCAGCAGCATTGCAGACCGCTACTTTGGCTACTGCCGCGCCCTGCAGGAGAGCAATATCTCCCTCCGGCCGGAGTGGGTGATTCCGGACCGGGACGAATACGGAACCTTCCGCTTCTCTCTGCCGGAGCAGATGCCCACCGCTTTTGTCTGCAACTGCGACGCCGTGGCCTATACCCTGGTCCAGATGCTGAAGGAGCAGGGCTATCAGGTGCCGGAGGACGTGTCGGTGGTGGCCTTTGACGACTATCTGTTTTCCAATCTCTCCAGCCCCAAGATCACTACCTACGCCGTGGACATGGACGGCATGGCCCGGGCCAGCGTCAAGCAGCTGCTGGCCCGCTGGGCAGAGCCCGGCCGGGAGCGGGAGTTCCGGGTGGTTACCGGCTATCTCCGGGTCAAAGACAGCGTCCGCATGATCAACAGAACGTAATCTGATCTGCCGTTTACCGCAGGCCGACTTACAGTCCGCCTGCGGTATTTTTATGTCTCCCGCCTGGCCATCCGATACTGCCGGGGCGGCACGCCGAAGTGCTTCTTGAAGAGGGAGATGAAGTAGGCGTCGTTGGGAAACCCCACCTGCAGGCTGATCTCCTTCACCGGGAGCTGCGTGTTTCGGAGCAGCTCGGCAGCCCGGTTGAGGCGGACAGAGGTGAGGTAAGCCCCCGGCGTATCGTGATAGTAGTGGCAGAAGGCCCGGCTCAGCTGATATTTGCTCTTGCCCAGCCGGGCGGCCAGGACGTCCAGGGAGAGCTCCTGGTCATATTCGGTGTCCATGAGCAGCTTCATCTGCTGAACGTGGGCGGGAATCTCCTCGGGCAGAATCACAGGCTCGGTCATGCAGCGGTAGAGCTCGTCCAACAGCTGCCCCATCTTCTGGGCGTTTCGGGGATGATCCAGCGGGAGGGAGAGGCGGGAGATCTGGGCCATGACGGCGGCAAACCTGGCCTGACCGGTGACGTCCAGCACCCGCTCCCCCCGGCGGTAAAACAGCTCTACCAGTTCCGACTGCCGGGGATGAATATCAAGATGCCCCACACCAAGGATCCCTTTGCCAAAAACGACGATATGACCGGCCCCTATGCCGTGTATTACGTCCTGTATGAGGCGGTCAAGCAGGGCCTGACCGAGGACGATCCCACCACCACTGACTGGGAGGGCTCCAAGCCCATGATCAATAACGATCAGATCGGCTGCATGGTGCTGGGCAGCTGGGCCGTCAGCCAGATGCAGGCCGCCGGCGAGCATGCCGATGATATCCGCTACATGAGCTTCCCCATCAGCGTGGACGGTAAGCAGTATGCCACCAGCGGTGCGGACTACTCCTATGGCGTCAATGTCAATGCCTCTGATGACAACAAGATTGCCTCCATGCTCTACATCAAGTACCTCACGGAGCAGTCCGGCTTTGCCTACAGCCAGGGCGGCGTGCCCATCCTGAAGAGCGACGAGCTGCCTGAGACCCTGTCCGACTTTGCCGACGTGACTCTGGTTGTGGACAATCCCTCTCCCGATGACGAGGCGGATCTCCAGTCCAACGTGAACAACGAGTCCGAGGTCTCCCTGAACGCCGACAACACCCATGTGGCCCGTGTGGTGGAGGCAGCCCTCAACGGCGACGAGACGCTGGATGACATTGTGGCCGATTGGAACGAGGCCTGGAACGCCGCAGAAGAAAAGTACGGCGCCTGACCTGCCTGACGGTTCCCAACCAACGATTCCCCCATCCATCTTCGGATGGGGGAATCCGTAAAGTAAAGGAGGTATCTTATGGGCGCAAATGCTTCCAGTCTGGCCCGGAAAAGCCCGCTGCAAAAGCTGCGGACCATGCGGGGCCAGCAGATGATTGTCACAGTTCTGTTTCTGATTCTGCCGCTGCTTCTGCTGTTCACCTTTACCTA
>CAMELY010000050.1 GCA_945926565.1 uncultured Clostridia bacterium
CTCCGCCCGGGAGGCGGCGCTGCAGGTGCTGATGGACTGCCGCCGCCGGGGGGCCTGGTCGGACAGTGCCCTGTCCAGCGCCATCCGCAAGGCTGGTCTTTCCCCTCGGGATGCCGCTCTGGCCAGTCAGCTCTGTTACGGCGTCCAGCAGAATCAGCTGCTGCTGGACTTTTGGGTGGATCAGCTGTGTACGGTTCCCCGGAGCAAGCTGGAGCTGCCGGTGCTGACTGCCATCCAGCTGGGCATGTACCAGATGGCCTTTCTGGATCGGATTCCAGCCCGGGCGGCGGTGGATCAGAGCGTGGAGCTGGCCCGGCGTTGGAGCCGGAATCCCCGGTCGACCGGCTTGGTCAATGCGGTGCTCCGCTCCTTTGACCGGCAGCGGGACAGCCTGCCCCAGCCGGAGTCCCTCTCTGTTCGCTACAGTCATCCCCAATGGCTGGTGGACCTGTTCCGGGAGGAGCTGGGAGAGGATACGCTGGAGGCACTGCTTCAGGCGGACAACAGCCATCCCCCTACGACGATTCAGGTCAATCCGCTGAAAACAGACAGCGCCGCTCTGACAGCCCAGCTGGAGGCGGAAGGGGTTTCTGTGACCGCCCACCCCACGTTGCCGGGCTGCTTTACCATCTCCGGCACCGGCGACCTGGAGCAGCTGGAGAGCTTCCGTCAGGGCCTCTTCCAGATTCAGGACGCCGCCGCCCGCATGGCGGTGCTGGCCGCTGACCCACAGCCCGGAATGCGGGTGCTGGACGCCTGCGCCGCTCCGGGAGGCAAAAGCTTCCAGGCGGCTATGGCCATGGCTAATCAGGGGAGCATTCTCTCCTGTGACCTGCAGGAGAAGAAGCTGAGCCGGATCCAGTCCGGCGCCCG
This sequence comes from uncultured Clostridia bacterium, assembly GCA_945926565.1. Lineage (GTDB taxonomy): Bacteria > Bacillota > Clostridia > Oscillospirales > Oscillospiraceae > Onthomonas. The sequence goes on from CAMELY010000050.1 coordinate 874, forward strand.
GCGGCTGGGCATTGAAATTTTGACCACCAGAGCCATGGACGGCCGGGTCTTTGATCCGGGCATGGAGGCTCGCTTTGACCTGGTGCTGGCCGACGTGCCCTGCTCAGGACTGGGCATCATCCGGAAAAAGCCGGATATCCGGTTCAAGGATCCGGAGCTGCTGGCTCAGCTGCCCGCCATCCAGCGGGAAATCCTGTCCAATGTCTCCCACTATGTGGCGCCTGGTGGCGTGCTACTCTATTCCACCTGTACCGTACTCCGACGGGAAAATCAGGCGGTGGCGGATGAATTTCTCTCCGAGCATCCTGACTTTGCTCCGGAGGATTTTGACCTGCCCGGCATCGGAACCTGCCGTGGCAGCGTCACCCTCTGGCCCCATCTCCATGGGACAGACGGCTTTTTTATGGCAAAGATGAGGAGAAAAGCATGATTGATTTGAAATCCCTCTCCCGGCAGGAGCTGGAGGACTTGATGACTCAGTTCGGCCAGCCCAAGTTCCGGGCCAAGCAGCTCTTTCAGTGGATGCACCGGGGAGCAGAGTCCTTTGACGAGATGACCAATCTCTCCAAATCCCTCCGGGAACAATTGGAAGCCCAGTGCGTGCTCTCTGTCCCCAAGGTGGAGCGCAAGCAGGTCTCCAGGCTGGACGGCACCATCAAGTACCTCTGGCGGCTGGCAGACGGCAACTGTGTGGAATCTGTGCTGATGCACTATCAGCATGGAAATACCATCTGCGTCTCCTCTGAGGTGGGCTGCCGGATGGGCTGTGCTTTCTGTGCATCCACTCTGGGGGGGCTGGTGCGGCGGCTCACTGCCGGTGAGATTCTGGATCAGGTCATTTTTGCCCAAAAGGATTCCGGTGAAAATATTTCCAATATTGTTCTGATGGGGATTGGAGAGCCGCTGGACAATTTTGACGCAGTGATGCGCTTTTTGGAGCTGGTCAACGATCCGGAGGGCGTCAATATCGGCATGCGGCACATCTCTCTTTCCACTTGCGGACTTGTAGATAAAATTGACAAACTGGCCTCTTATCGGTTACAATTGACATTGTCAGTATCTCTCCATGCGCCGGATGACGAAACCCGTTCCCGGCTGATGCCGGTGAACCGGGCGGTGGGGGTGGACAAGCTCTTTGCCTGCTGCCGCCGCTACTTTGAGACCACCGGCCGGCGTATCTCCTATGAGTACGCCATGGTGGACGGCGTCAATGATCACGACTGGCAGGCAGATCTGCTGGTCAGGCGGCTGCACGGCATGCCGGGGCACGTCAACCTGATTCCGCTCAACGACGTGCGGGAGAGCCCCCTCAAGCCCAGTCGCCGGGTGCGGCAGTTCCAGCAGCGGCTGGAGAGCCAGGGCGTCACGGCCACCGTGCGGCGCAAGCTGGGCGGGGACATTGACGCATCCTGCGGCCAACTGCGGCGAAAGACGCTGGGCATTCAGGAAAACTGACAGATTTCCGGGCCGTTGGCCCGGTTTGGGAAGTAAGGCGATGGAATGATCATCCGGGCTTGGAATCAAACCGATGTGGGCCGTGTCCGGGCCCACAACGAAGATGCCTGTTTCTCACAGGCGGAGAACAGCCGCGCCCTCGGCATTGTCTGCGACGGCATGGGCGGCGCCAATGCCGGTGAGGTGGCCAGCCGGGTCGCACTGGAGACCTTCTCGCAGATTTTGCAGGAGGGCGGATACCCGCCGGAGGAACTGATGCGTCTCGCCCTGGAGCGGGCAAATCAGGCAGTGTACTGCTACGGATGGGAGCATCCGGACTGCCGCGGCATGGGCACCACGCTGGTGGCCGCCCTGATTTTGGAGGAGACCGCCTATGTCCTCAATGTGGGGGACAGCAGGGCCTATTCCATCCGGGAGCAGGGCATCCGGCAGATTACCCGGGATCACTCTCTGGTGGAAGAGCTGCTCCGCGCAGGGCAGATCACACCGGAGCAGGCCCGGAATCATCCCAGAAAAAATATCATTACCCGGGCGCTGGGGACGGACCGGCATGTGACCGGAGATCTCTATCTCCACAGAATGCTGCCGGGAGAACGGCTTTTGCTCTGCTCCGATGGACTGAGCAATGAGCTCTCTGACGGAGAGCTGCGGGAGCTGGTTCTTCACGGAGGCCCAACAGAGCTGGGCTGTCGGCGCCTGATCGACGCTGCCCTTGCCCGGGGTGCCCACGATAATGTCACTGCTGTCCTCATGGAAGCACAGAGCGAAGCAGAAAGGTAAAGGAAGGTTTGCCATGGATCAATACATCGGTAAATTCCTCGACGATCGGTATGAGATCTTAGAGGTGATCGGCAGCGGCGGCATGGCAGTCGTCTATAAGGCCAAATGTCATCGGCTCAACCGTCTGGTGGCCATCAAGATTCTGCGCCCGGATCTGATGATGGATGACGATATCCGCCGTCGGTTTCACGCAGAGGCCCAGGCTGTCGCCATGCTCTCCAGCCCCAATATCGTCAGCGTCTATGACGTTGGACAGTATGACGGAGCGGACTATATTGTCATGGAGCTCATTGAGGGTATCACCCTCAAGGAGTATATGCAGAAGCGGGGCGGCTGTCTGAACTGGCGGGAGGCCCTCCACTTCATGACCCAGATCATGCAGGCGCTTCGACACGCCCACAGCCGCGGCATTGTCCACCGGGATATCAAGCCTCAGAATATCATGGTGCTCCGGGACGGCAGCGTCAAGGTGGCCGATTTTGGTATCGCCCGAATTATGGACAGTCAGAAGACCATGACTCAGGAGGCCTTCGGCAGCGTCCACTATGTCTCTCCGGAGCAGGCCAAGGGCGCCCATGTGGATGCCCGCAGCGATATCTATTCCGCCGGCGTGGTGCTCTACGAGATGCTGACCGGCTGTCTGCCCTTTGACGGAGATACCGCGGTCGCCATTGCCATTCAGCATATCAACTCGGTACCTACGCCGCCCAGAGAGCTGAACCCGGATATTCCCGTGGGCATGGAGCAGATCTGCATGCAGGCCATGTGCGCCAAGCTGGAGCTGCGCTATCCCGACGCCCAGTCAGTGCTGCGGGATCTGGACGAGTTCCGACGCAACCCCAACATTGTCTTCCCCTATGCCAATCCCTGGGGCGGAGCCAATGCGGATACCGCCTATCTGCCCAACGCCTCAAGCCAGAATACCCAATCAGTGCCCCGCCCGGGTACCGACCGTATTCCACCCCAGGAGCGGGACAACAGTTCCGGCCGGGTTTCGGCTCCTTCCGGCCCTGATGCTGCAGACCCGCTGATGGATACGGCCGCCCGTGAGGAATTTGAGGACGAACAGCGCCGGAAGAAGAACCGAGTGATCTTCACCTGTGCCGTTGTGGCCATTATCGCAATTATTTTCGTCATTTTCTTCATGCTCTGGAGAAACTTCCTGGCCGGCTTTTTCGACACCGGAGAGGTACTGGAGGTGCCCAGGCTGATCGATATGACGGTGGATGAGGCCAAGGAATATATTGCCACAGAGTGCGGCGGCCGCTTTACGGTCACCTGTACCAAGGCTGAGTTCAGCGAAACAGTAGAGGTGGGCCATATCATCTCCCAGACCCCCAATGCAGGTTCTACCACCAAGAGCGAGGTGACGGACATCAATGTGGTCATCAGCTCCGGTGTACCCGATGATAATACCATCTATATGCCCAGCCTGGTCCGGGAGGATTACCGGACAGCGGAGACCAAGCTGAAAAATGATTACGGCGTCGAGGTCGCCTATGGAGATCGGGTCTATTCGGACACCATTGATGAGGGACTGATTGTCTCCACTGATCCCGTAGCGGGAAGTCCGCTTACAGCGGGGCAGACGGTCACTCTGTATGTGAGCAAGGGGCCGGAGATCACTACCGTTCCCATGCCATCTCTCATCGGATTGACAGAGGAGCAGGCCAATGAAGCGCTGGATCAGCTGGAGCTGGAGCTTGGCTCCTGCATCACAGTTGCCAGCAGTGAGAAGGCCGGGACGGTTGTCTACCAGAGCGTGAAGGCCAATACAGAGGTGGCCCCCGGCACGGTGGTCTATCTCCAGCTCAGTGACGGATCGCTGGCAGACAATGGGGACCAGCCGCAGGAGGAAGCTCCTGATGAGCCTCAGGAGCCGGATGTTCCTGATGAGCCGGAAATTCCCGCCGCACCGGTTGAACAGCCGGAGACTCCCACGCCTGTCTACCAGATCTCTGTTCCCCTGCCTGCTGCCGGAGAAGAGGAGAACGCTTCTGACAGCGTCACCGTCACAATTTATGTCAATGATAATGAGAACCCATACCTCAACGCCTCTTATCCGAGGGACTTTGGCACCGTGACGACACCCTACAGCGGGGAAATCAACAGCATTACCGTGTATATTGACGGCGTCCAGACCAAGGACTTTGACTATACGGAAATTGATCAATGACGGGAATCATTATGCGCTCTCTGAGCGGATTTTACGACATCGACTGCGGCGGGGAAGTGATTCGCTGCCGGGCCAGGGGCAAGTTGCGCCATCAGAAGCAGAAGCCCCTGGTGGGCGACCGGGTAGAGCTCACCCGGCTGAATGACCGGGAGGGGGTGCTGGAGCAGGTTCTGCCCCGCACCAACGCCCTGGACCGCCCTGCCGTGGCCAATATGGATCAATTGATTCTGGTGGCTTCCGGCGCCCTGCCGGTGACGGATCCTTTTCTCCTGGATCGGATGACAGCCCTTGCCGAGTGCAAGGGCTGTGAGCCGGTTCTGGTCTTTAACAAATGGGATCTGACCCCTGCTGAAGGGCCGGCGCAGGTCTATGAGCGAGCGGGATTCCAGGTGATTCCCTGCAGTGCCAAGACAGGCCTGGGCATCGAGGCGCTCCGCACCGTCCTGCAGGGGAAGATCTCGGTCTTCACCGGAAACTCCGGTGTGGGAAAATCCAGCATCCTCAACGCACTGGATCCGTCCTGCACCATCCCCACCGGAGAGATCAGTGAGAAGCTGGGCCGGGGCCGGCATACCACCCGTCATGTAGAGCTCTTCCGCTTGGCGGGGAATGCCCTGGTGGCGGACACCCCCGGTTTTGCCGCCTTTGAAGAACAGACGCCGGAGCTGCTGGAACGGGAAAAACTGGCTTGGGCTTTTCGGGAGTTTCGGCCTTATCTGGAGGGCTGTGCCTTTGTGGACTGCGCCCATGTGAAGGAGAAGGGCTGCGCACTGCTGTCGGCGCTGCAGGAGGGCAAGAGTGCTCAGAGCCGGCATGACAGCTATGTCAGACTTTATCAGCAGGCAAAGGAGTACCACCCATGGGAGAACAAGTAAAACGGGCCATTTTGGTCGGTGCGGCGCCGGGCGGAGAGCTGTCCGGCGTCTTTCCGCAGCTGAAACCGGAAGACTATATCATCTGTGCCGATGGCGGACGGGCCAGGTTGGAGCAGCTGGGCCTCCAGCCCAGTTGGTATGTGGGGGACAACGACTCCGGCGGCAGTCCGGAAGGACTGCCCGCTACCCTGCTGCCGTCGGAAAAGGACGTCTCGGATTTGGAGATGGCGGTACAGCAGGCGTTTGCCGCCGGCTGCCGGGAGCTGATTCTGGTGGGCTGTTCCGGCGGACGGGCTGACCACCACCTGGCCAATCTGGGTTTGCTGGAGCAGATTCACGATCTGGGCGGCGATGGCTGTCTCATCGATGACTGCAATGAAATCCGATTTTTAGCTCCCGGCCGCTATCTGGTGGAGAACCGGCCCCGCTATCATTACCTGGGGCTGATTCCGTTGGACGCTCAGATTACCGGCGTCACGCTACAGGGCGTCAAATATCCATTGAACGATTTTACACTGCATCGGGGCTCTACCCGCTCCATCAGCAACGAAATTCTGCCCGGACAGCGGGCGGAAATCACTATTGAGGCGGGTAGGGCGTTGCTGATCCGCTCCCAGCCTGAAACGGAGGAATGAGCATGAGACGTACAGTAAGCTTTTTTCTGACCCTGCTTTTGGGGCTGCAGCTGCTCCTGCCTGTCCAGGCAATGGACTCTGAACTGCTGCCGGATGGGGAACCACTTGCCGATGAATCTGCGGCTGCAGAGCTGGAAGGGGAGGCTGTCCCGGAGAAAACCGCCTCAGAGGAGGCTGACGCAGCGGAACTGATTCCGGAAGAAGAGGGTTCAGCAGAAGAGCCGGGGCCGGAAGAGGAGAACGCCCTGCTTCCGGAAGGAGAACCGGAGTCGGACGCTGCAGATTCTGCAGAAGAGGACGAGCCGGCAATGGGGGAATCTGCTGAGGAGACGCCTGAGCGGTTGTACAATGGCCAGGAGGCGGACTATGAGGATCCCCAATTTCTCAAGCTTCTGGAGGATGGCTTCTTTGATTGTGCCGATGACGGCGTCTCTGCCGCCGCGGTGTCCTCCGTCACGCACAACAGCCGGTTCAAGGGCTATGACGTGCTCCAGGGCATTGATATCTCCAAGTGGAATTCCATTACCAGCTGGAGCAAGCTGGCCAAGGAGGTGGACTTTGCCATTATCCGCTGCGGAAACCGGACGACCAGCGGCGGTACACTGTCCAGGGACCCTAAGTTCCATGAGTACATGAAGGCCGCCCAGGCAGCAGGCCTGGAGGTAGGCGTCTATATCTATTCTCAGGCGATTACAGAGCAGGAAGCCCGGGAGGAGGCCAAGCTGGCGCTGGAGATGTGCGAAGGCTATTCCTTCCGCCTGCCCATCGTCATTGACTACGAGTACTATACCTCCGGCCGCCTGCTCAATGCCAAGCTGACGAAAACCCAGCGCACCAATATTTGCCGTGCCTTCTGTGAGGTCATTGAGGCCGCGGGCTATCCCGCCATGATCTATGCCAACAAAAGCATGCTGCTGGACGACATGAACGGCGAGCAGCTGGCCAAGGAGGGCTATGAAATCTGGCTGGCCCACTGGGTGAGCAGCAGCAACTATGCCAATACCTATACCTACTGGCAGTATACAGACAGGGGACAGGTTAACGGCATCAGCGGCTATGTGGATATGAACTACTATTACAAGCTGCCTGAGGCCAAATTGAGAGGAACTTACTGCGGCGCCAACGGAGTCCACCTTGCCTGGGACAAGGTCGCCCTGGCTGGTCAGTATCGGATCTACCGCAAGGAGGAGGGGGCGGCAGCCTGGACGGAGATCGGCTCGGTAACTGGGCCGGATACCCTGGATTATCTGGATCAGACTGCCGAGGAGGGAGTCTCCTACCGCTACGCGGTTCAGTCCTGCGACGGCAATGTCCGGGCTCTCTATGATCGTACCGGGACCACAGTGACCTATCGCCCCCAGTTCTCGTTGACCGGGGTAAAAAAGGAATCCGGCGGCGTCCGCCTGACCTGGAACGCCATGGATGAGTACGACAGCTACCGGATTTACCGACGCAGCGGCACCTCCGGCAGCTGGAATTTGCTGACCGAGATTACCGATCCGGCTCAAACCAACTATCTGGATACACAGGTGGTCTCCGACTCCGGAAACGGCGTGTACACCTATACCATTTGCGGCATGACAGGCGGTCAGAAGAGCAGCTATGACCCCTATGGTTTCCGGGTTGTCTGGCTGAATGCCCCAACACTGGTCAATGCTGCCACCTGCGCTGCCGGAATGCAGATCAAATGGAAGACTGTCAATCATGCACAGGGCTACTATGTCTACCGCGCAGAAAACGGAAAATGGAAAAAAATAGCCACGATCAAGGACAACGGCACTGTCTCCTACGTTGACCAGGAAGCACATACCTTTGGAACCACCTATCGCTATACGGTGGTGGCGTATGCAGGCAGTGAGCGCAGCGACTATGACCATGCCGGAGTCAGCGGACTCTGCATGGAAACGCCGAAGCTGGTGTCCGCTGAGGCGACAAAAAAAGGAATTCAGGTGACTTGGAAACCGGCAGCGCTGGCCGAGAAATATCGTGTTTACCGGAAATATGGGAAAAACAGCTGGTCTCTGATTACCACGGTGACCGACAGCACTGCCTTCCTGGATACAACCGCAGAATACGGCGTTTCTTACACCTACACGGTGCGCAGCACAGCCGCCGACGGGATCAGCTGGTATGACGCCAAGGGAGTGTCGGCCCTTCGCCTGGCAACGCCTGAACTGAAAGCGCCAAGCCGCACTGCCGCCTCCGGCGTCAAAATCACCTGGCCTGCCGTGGACGGCGCAGTCAAGTACCGGGTCTATCGCCGCACGACAGGAGGCTGGCAGACCTTGGGGTACACCACAAGTACCAGCTTTATCGATACCAAGTCCATGACGGCCAATACCACCTACTACTACACTGTCCGTGCCTATGATGGAGCAGCTTCGGTCAGCGATTATCAGTCACCTGGCGTGGCGTTCCACAACCTGTCCACGCCAAAGCTGCTGGGCGCCTCGGCTCGCAGCAATGGAATCGAGGTCAGATGGAATACGGTGGCTGGAGCTACCCAGTATTTTGTCTATCGCAAGACCTCAGGTACAGGATGGAGCCGTATTGCCACTGTGAAAGGGGCCGGCAGCTATGTGGATACCAGCGCGTCCTCCGGTGTTACTTACCT